>DATBQN010000255.1:0-2043 GCA_036560825.1 Thermoanaerobaculia bacterium | reverse complement strand
AGAATCCTCTCGATTTGGACGGTCAGGCGCTCGGCACGGCCGTGCCGGCTCGCGGCATGCCCATGCCGTGGCTCGGCATGGCGGTGCCGGCGCCCGGCACGTTCATGCCGTGGAACGGCGGCGCCAATTCGGCGCCGGTTTGGCCATGCCGAGAGGATCCCCGCCAAAGCGGCACGGGTGAGCCCCTTCGGGGGGCTTCCCCGAGAAGAAGTCTCGCTCAGAGAGACCGTTTCGCGCGGCCTGGCCCGTGGCTTGGCCGCGGCACATATCGACCATCGCAAAGAAGGAGACGAGTCATGCCCAATGGTTCTTTCGCAGATCGGGTCCGGCGCTGGGAGCGCCTGGTCCAAACCCTGTCGGCCAACACGGATCAGCTTCCCGGGGTCGCCGACCTCCTCATGCAGCTCCAGGACCTCCTGGAGCGGACGAGGAACATGCAGAAGCAGGAGGACGCGACCCAGGCGCAGTTCCGCGACACCGTGGCGCTGCGACAGGCGCTCGACAAGGAGGGCGAGGACCTGCGCATCCGCGTCATGCACAGCCTCAAGGGGCGGTACGGCCTCCGTGCCGACAAGCTGTACGAGTTCGGGATGCGACCGGCCAAGTCGAGCCGCGTCAAGAGCAAGACGCCGGCGGTCCCGCCGCCCGGCACTCCTCCGCCGACCACTCCGCAGACCGGCGCTCCGGCGCCGAGCACCCCGCCGAGCGGCACTTCGCAGCCCAACACCCCGCAGCCGGCGGCAGCTCCCGCCGGCGCGGTCGCTCCGCACCCTTCGGGGCCGGCGGCTGACGCGACCGTCAAGTAGTCCGTAGCTCGACGGCGCGGGGGGCCTGCGGGCTCCCCGCGCCTTTTTCATCACTCCGCGGCGGAGGGCAGGGCGATGCGAGAGGAGGATCCCAGGAGCGGCGCGAAGGGGAAGGTCACCAGGCGCGGCGCCGCGCGCCAAGAGGTCCATTGGCCGCGCGAGCGGGTCGTCGTCGAGCCGCTTCCCGGCGTCTGGGTCGACGAGGAGAGAAGCCTCAGCGGCGCGCGCTCGCCGGTTGCGGATGGCGGGGCGGGCGCGGCCGGGGCGGGCGGCCACCTGCCGGATACGGCGGCCTTCGAGGCCCCGTCGGACCCGCGCTGGCCGCGGGAGCTGAGAGACCGCACGGCGGGCCGCATCGCCGCCGCGGTCCTCGCCCTCTTCGGCGGCTTCCTCGTCCTCACCACTTCCTGCGCCAGCCTCTTCCTCTTCGCCGCCGGTCCGCTGGGATTGAAGCCCGCCATCACCGCCGAGCTGGCGCAGAAGACCCTCGTCCCCGTCATCCAAGCCGTCGGCGACGTCGCCCTCAAGCTCTTTGGCAACCTGCTCGCGTTCGTCCTCGGGTACTACTTCGCGAAGCGCGAGTGAGAGGCTTGACGGCGCGCTGCGGGTGAGTAGAATATGAGTAACACAGGAGGGCTGATCATGCCGAGAGCCGAGGCCGCCGTGAAGCCGATCGAGATGCCGGAGGAAGACTTGGAGGTCCGCCGGCTGAACGTCAACCTGACCGCCGAGGCCTATGCGGAGATCGACGCCCTCTGCGCGCGCACCGGCCGCTCGAAGAGCGACCTCGTGCGCCTCGCCCTCGGCCTCCTGCGCTTCGCCGTGCTCGAGAAAGGCAAGGGCAGCCGCTTCGCCATCGTCGCCGGCGACGGCCGGGTGGTCAAGGAGCTGGTGCTGCCGCTGTAGCAGTAGGCTTCGCCCCCTGAACCGGACTCTCCGTCCCCTCAGCAGTTACCGGGGCCAGGACAAGGGTAAATAAAGCCGTCGCAATCGAGGGCGTTGTGCCAATTGACGATGACATGGGTGCAGGTCGTCGTCCCTTCGCAGGAAATCGTCTGCGGACCGCCGAAGCATTGGCAGTTCACGCTGATGCTACATAGGAAGATGGGCGGCGGCGCGCCCAAAGCCGTGAGTAACGAATTGGTCTGGGTTGAGGCAGGCGGCTTCGCTTCATGGCTCGCCGCCTGCGCCGCCTCGGTGCGCTGAGCCAGGGTGAACAGGAGCAAGGACGCACAGA
>DATBQN010000254.1:0-5090 GCA_036560825.1 Thermoanaerobaculia bacterium | reverse complement strand
CCGCCGCTCGCCGAGGTGGAGCCCCGCGTGCGCCAGGAGGTGATCAACCAGAAGCAGCAGAAGGCGGCGCTCGATCGCCTCGAGCAGGCCAAGCAGCAGCTCGCCCAGGGCAAGACCCTCGATCAGGTGGCCGCCGCGATGGGCCTCAAGGTCGAGGAGTCGGCCGAGTTCGGCGCCAACGGCCCCATCCAGGGGATCGGCTTCGACCCGCAGGTGGCGAAGGCGGCCATGGCCCTGCAGCCGGGCCAGATCGGCGGCCCGCTGCCCGGCGGCCAGGGCGCGGTGCTCTTCCAGGTGGCGGAGAAGAAGGGCTTCGATCCCAAGCAGTTCGCCGATCAGCGCGACCAGATCCGCCAGCAGCTCTCGGGCGACCGGCTCAACCGCCTGCTGTTCGCCATTCTCGAGCAGCGCCGGCGCGAGCTCGGCGTGACCCCCGACCGCCAGCTCCTCGAGGCCTACGGCATCGCCGTGGACGGGAGCCAACCGAGCTAGATCGCTTCGACCGGCTGCGGGCGAGGCGCCCGGAGCCGGGCCGATCGCGCCCCGATGATCGGTCATCTCACCGGCCAGATCCTGCGCACCTCTCCGGACCGCGTGCTCCTCGACGTCCAGGGGGTGGGCTACGAGGTCCACATCCCGCTCTCGACCTACTACGAGATCGAGCGGCGGGCGGGCGAGCGGGTGAGCCTCCACGTCCACACCCACGTCCGCGAGGACGACATCTCGCTCTTCGGCTTCTGGACCGAGCGCGAAAAGCAGCTCTTCGAGCGCTTGATCGGCGTCTCCGGCATCGGGCCGCGCCTGGCGCGGGTGATCCTCTCCGGCATGGCCCCCGACGACCTCCTCGCCGCCCTCGCCGCGGGCGACCTCGGCCGCCTGTCGACCATCCCGGGGGTCGGCAAGAAGACCGCCGAGCGCATGGTCCTCGAGCTCAAGGACCGCATGCGGGAGCTCGCGGCCGAGCTGCCGGAGCGGCCCCTCCCCTCCGACCGCGACGTCGTCTCCGCCCTCGTCAACCTGGGCTACAAGGCGAGCCAGGCCGAGCGCGCCGTGGCCGACGCCCGCCGCGACCGCCCCGACGCCGCGTTCCATGAGCTCCTGCGGGCGAGCCTCCACCGGTTGTCGCGCGCCTGAGGCGCCTGAGGCGAGCCGCCCTTGACCTGCCCCCGGCCACTACGCTAGCTTACGAGTTTCGTTCAGGTAGCCGCGCTCAGGCGGCCTCGTCTCACGAGCGGCAACCGCGGCCCTCACCTCTTCCAGAGAGAAGGCGGACACTGTGAAACGGACGTTTCAACCCAACAACCGTCATCGCCACCGGACCCACGGGTTCCTGGTGCGGATGCGCACCAAGAACGGTCGCGCCGTCATCTCGCGGCGGCGCCGGAAGGGACGCAAGCGCCTGAGCGTCTGATGAGCTCGCCGCAGAGCCCGGCCGCCGCTCCGGCGTCGGGCGAGCGCCTGCTCCCGGAGGAGCGGCTGCGGCGGCGGGCGGACTTCCTGCGGTGCTATCGGACGGGGAAGCGGCGGCACGGCGAGGTCGCGATCCTCTACTTCGCGCCCAACGACCTCGGGCATCCACGGCTCGGGATCACCGCCAGCCGCAAGGTCGGCAACGCGGTGCTCCGCCACCGGCTCAAGCGAAGAATCAAAGAGACCTACAGGCGATGGCAGGAACGCGCGAGCCTTCCCTCGATGGACCTGGTGCTCCATCTGAAGCCCGAGGCGCGGGAGGCGGAATGGCCGCCCTTCCGTGCCGAGGTGCTGCGCCTGCTCTCCGGCGTTCTCCGCCGCGGCGGCGACCGGTGAGCGCGTTGGCGATCGCCCTCCTGGGGCTCTACAAGCGTCTCGTCTCGCCCCTGCTGCCGCCCTCTTGCCGGTTCACGCCGACCTGCTCCGAGTACGCGCGCCTGGCGATCGTCAAGCACGGCGCCGGACGCGGCGGGGCGCTCGCCCTGGGGCGAATCCTGAGGTGCCACCCGTTCCATCCCGGCGGGGTCGACCTGCCCTAGGACCGCGCGCCTCGCCGGGGCCCGCCTCCCAAGGCTCGACAGCCCCGCCCTGCCCGCCTGCCCTCGTCAAGAAGCCAGAAAGGATCACAAGCTCAGTGGACAATCGCCGCCTGCTCATCGCCGTCCTCGTCTCGATGGCGATCTGGCTCGCCTGGACCGTGCTCTTCCCCGAGAAGCCCGCCGCGAAGCGGCCGGTGCCGCCGGGCGGCGCCCCTGCGGCCACCGCGACCGAGGCGACCGCACCGGCCCAGGCGCCTGAGATCCCCGAGCAGGCCGCGGCGCCCGCACCCGGTCCGGCCTCCCCCTCGACCAATGTCCAGCCGCCCCCGGCCATCCCGATCGCCGCCGAGATCGAGGAGAGGGTGGTGCTCGAGGACGACCAGCAGCGCGCCACCTTCACCAACCGGGGCGGCCAGCTCGTCTCGCTCGTCCTCAAGCACCGGATGGACGCCGACGGCAAGCCGCTCGAGCTGGTGCGGCGGCGGGCCTCCCCGCCGTATCCCTACGCGCTGGTCGACCGCAACCTCGCCCCGCTCCCCCTGGAGAGCTCGCTCTTCGCCGTCGAGGGCCGCGCGTCCGACGCCGTCTCCTTCCGCTACAGCGGTCCCAACGGCACCGCGACGAAGCGGTTCCACTTCGATCCGAAGGGGCTCCTGGTGGCCGAGATCGAGGTGCCGGGCCGGCGCGACTGGGGGCTCGAGATCGGCCCCGGAGTCCGCAATCCGAGCCTGGCGCAGATCGAGAGCCCCTATCTCCCGCGCGACGCCGTGTTCGCCTTCGGCGGCGAGATCAAGCGGTTCGAGCTCAAGAAAGCGGAGCCGCGAACCTTCAGCGGCGCGACGCTCGGGTGGGCCGGTCTCGAGGACAACTACTACCTGGCGGCGATCATCCCGGCGCAGCCGGTGGCGCGGGCGCTGCTCGCGCCGGTCCTCGTCGACCTGGGGCCGAGCGGCGTCGCCGCGCGCTTCGTGCCGGTGCCCCGGGGCGGGGAGGTGGCGCCGCAGTACGAGGCATGGAGCCGCGAGTTCCTGGTCGTGCTGCAGCCCGACGCCGAATCGCTCGCCACGACGGCCTTCTGGGGCGCCAAGGAGTACGACCGCCTGGCCGGCCTGCCCTACGGCCTCGAGCGCACCCTCTCGCTCGGCTACTTCGGCTTCCTCGCCCGCCCGCTCTTGACCGGCCTGCACTGGATCTACGACCACGTCGTCCACAACTACGGCTGGGGCATCATCCTGATGACGCTCTTGATCAAGATCGTCACTCTGCCGTTGACCCACCGCAGCTACGTCTCGATGCGGAAGATGCAGGAGCTCAATCCGCGGATGCAGGCGATCCGGGATCGCTACAAGTCCAAGATGCGGGACAAGCAGGGGAAGCCGAACCTCGAGTCCCAGCGCAAGATGAACGAGGAGATCATGGGGCTCTACAAGGCGGAGGGGGTGAACCCCGCCGGCGGCTGCCTCCCCCTCATCGTCCAGCTCCCCATCCTCTGGGCCTTCTACAGCATGCTGCGCGCCGCGGTCGACCTGCAGAATGCGCCGTGGATCCTGTGGATCCACGACCTCTCCTCGCTCGATCCCTACTACGTGCTGCCCATCGTCATGACGGGCACGCAGTTCATCCAGCAGCGGATGACCCCGATGGCGGGCGATCCCATGCAGCGGCGGATGTTCCAGCTCATGCCGCTCTTCATGTTCCTGTTCTTCTTCAAGCAGCCGAGCGGCCTGGTGCTCTACTGGCTGACCAACAACGTCTTGACCATCATCCAGCAGGGGGTTTACAACCACATCAAGAGCCGGCAGGCGTGAGCCTCCGGCCGACGCGCACGACACCAAGATGAGCGAGCCCAAGAGACGATTCTTTTCCGGCGACTCCCTGCGGCAGGCCCTGGTGCAGGCCGCGAACTACCACCAGCTCGATCCCGACCAGATCGCCTATCGCAGCATCGACAAGCGACACGGGTTCCTGAAGACGCGGCGCCGGGTGATGATCGAGGTCGATCCCGACGCGCCGCGGCTCGCTCCCGGCGCTCCGGCCCCGGCCCGGGTGCCCGCGGCCCCCGCGGCCCCCGCGGTCGCCGTCGTGGCGGCGCCGCACACCCCGGCTCCGATCGCGCCTCCCCCGGACACGGCCTCTCTCTCGCCGCGCCCGGTGCCGAGGCCCAGCGAGCCGCAGGGGAACGAGGGCGGCAGGCCGCGGACGGCCGAGCTCCCGCCGCGAGCGCCGTCGCCCGAGCCGCGCCCGTCCATCCGCCGGGAGGAGCCGCGGCCCTCGCGACCGCCGGCGGGCGGCGATCGGGAAGAGGGGCTGATCGCGCTCCCCGAGCAGCCGCGCCGGGCCTCCGAGCGCTACCCGCCGGCGACCGGCGCCCAGGCGGAGGCGGCCCAGAAGGGGCTCGACCTCATCCTGGGGATCGCCGGCCTCGACCTCGCGGCGCGCATCCACCAGGGCGAGGACCGCCTCGAGATCGATCTCACCGGTCCCGGAGCGGAACGCTGCTTCGAGGACGAGGGCGAGCTCCTGATGTCGATCGAGCACCTGCTGCCGCGGGTGATCCGCACTCTCTGCGGCGAGACGGTGCCCTGCCGCGTCGACTGCGACAACTTCCACGAGATTCGCGAGGAGCAGCTCCGCACCCTCGCCCAACGGGTGGCCGAGGAGGTGCGCCGGCGCGGCCGCCCGCGGACCCTGGAGCCGATGAACCCCTCCGATCGCCGGGTCGTCCACATGACGCTCGCCGACGATCCCCACGTCGAGACCGAGAGCGACGGCGAGGGCTACTTCAAGCGGATCACGGTCCGGCCGACCTGAGGCGGTGCGGAGGGCGTTTACCGTGAAACCATGCCGTTCGAGCTTCCCCGCCTCACGCCGGACGTGTTCGCCGCCGCCATTCGATCCGTCTCGCCCGAGCCCCTCGCGGCGGCGGCCACGGACGCTCTTTACGCCCACTATCTCGAGCTCTCGCGCTGGAACCGGACCCTCTCGCTGATCGGTCCCGGCACCGCCGACGACTTCATTCCGCGCCACTACGGGGAGTCGCTCGCGGCACTCCCCTTCGTTCCCGCGGACGGCGAGCTCGTC
>DATBQN010000253.1:0-2060 GCA_036560825.1 Thermoanaerobaculia bacterium | reverse complement strand
CGGCATCTGGTGCGTCGAGGCGGTCGTCGAGGGGGAGATGGAGGTGACGCGCTACGAGCTCGCCGACGCCGAGGGCGACCTCTGCCGCTTCATCGAGCGCGGCCACGTGCGCGCCGGCGTCGGCTCGGCGGGAGCGCTCATCCCGCCCTTCGAGTACCACGTGCTCGCCAACGCCCACCCCGATCAGATGGCGCTCACCCTCCACATCTACGGCGGCGAGATGGACCACTGCTCGGCGTTCGAGCCGGTCTCCGCATCGGCCGGCGAGCCCGGCGGCGGCCGCTTCCGGCGCGTCGAGCGCAGCCTCTCCTACGACGCCTGATGGCCGGCCGTCCGATCGCCGGGACGCCCGCGGAGCGGCGCGACCCGCGCCTTGCGGTGCGCCAGGAGCGGCCCTTGAATGCCGGCCCCGAGCTCGCCGCCCTGCGCGCCCAGGTCGTCACCCCCAACGAGCTCTTTTTCATCCGCAGCCACGGCGACGTGCCGGAGGTCGACGCCGAAACCTTCCGCCTGAGCGTCGGCGGCCTGGTGCGCCGCCCGCTCACCCTCTCGCTGGGGGAGATCCGCGCCCTGCCGGCGCGCACGCTGACGGCGACGCTCGAGTGCGCCGGCAATCGCCGCAGCCAGCTGATCGCCGTCGAGCCCATCCCCGGCGAGCTTCCCTGGGGAGAGGACGCCCTCGGCAACGCCTTCTGGACCGGCGCCGAGCTGGCGCGGCTGCTCGCCGAGGCCGAGCCGCTGCCGGAGGCTCGCCACGTCGCCTTCGGCGGCCTCGACGAGGTCGAGCGCCACGGCGAGAGGTTCGCCTTCGGCGGCTCGATCCCGCTCGCCAAGGCGCTCTCGGCCGAGGTCCTCCTCGCCTACGAGATGAACGGCGCGCCGCTGCCGCCGTCGCACGGCGCGCCCCTGCGCGCCCTGGTGCCGGGCTTCATCGGCGCCCGGAGCGTCAAGTGGCTGTCGCGGATCGAGCTCCGCGAGACGCCCTCCGAGAACTACTTCCAGCGGCGGGCCTACCGCCTCTTCCCGCCCGCCATGCGGGCGGAGACCGTCGACTACGAGCAGGGGAAGATGCTCGAGGACCTGGGGATCAACTCCGTCATCTGCACGCCGCGGCCGGGCGAGGTCGTGGCGCCGGGCGCGGTCGTGGTCAGGGGCTACGCGATCGCCGGCGGCAGCCGCCGGGTCGAGCGGGTGGAGCTCTCGGGCGACGGCGGCAGGAACTGGTCGCCGGTCGAGCTCTTCCCCGACCGCGGCCCGTGGTCCTGGCGCTTCTGGCGCGGCGCGCTCGGCCTCACGCCCGGCTCCGAGCACGAGCTCGTCGTCCGCGCCTGGGATTCGGCCGGCGACGGCCAGCCCGCCGATCCCGCCGCGATCTGGAACTTCAAAGGCTACATGAACAACGCCTGGCACCGCGTCCGGGTGAGCGTCGCCCGCACCGGCGGGTAGCGGGTCCGTGGGGTCCTCTCCAGGCGGCCGCCTTCGGCCCCACCCGCCCCACACGCCCTTCCCGGCGGCCGTCCTCGGGACCCAACGGACCCACTACCTTCCCGGCACGTTAGTTGCTCTGTGGGTTATCCTGGACGTCACCGGTCTCGGCCGGCGGCTCCCCTCCTGTGTACTCCGGAGCATTCCAGCTCATCCCGGTTCGCGCTTCCCGCGCCCGGCAAGGCCCGAGCGCCGAGATCCTACGAGGCACCTATGGCAGAACCAGCCCCCCTCCAGACCCTCCGCCGCACGCTGCGGCGCCGCTTCGGCCATTCCTCGCTTCGCGAAGGCCAGGAAGAGGTCATCCGCAACGTCCTCGCGGCCCGCGACACCCTGGCGATCATGCCGACGGGCGCCGGCAAGTCGCTCTGCTACCAGCTTCCCGGCCTCGCCATGGCGGGGATGACGGTCGTCGTCTCGCCGCTCCTCGCGCTGATGAAGGATCAGGTCGACAAGCTCCGCGAGCTGGGGATCGAGGCGGCGCAGCTCAACAGCTCGCTCAACCGCCGCAAGGAGGACGAGGCGATCGGCAAGGTCGCCGGGGAGGCGAGCGACTTCGTCTTCGCCACTCCCGA
>DATBQN010000252.1:0-16762 GCA_036560825.1 Thermoanaerobaculia bacterium | reverse complement strand
TCATCGCGACGACCGTCGTCGAGGTGGGGATCGACGTGCCGGAGGCGACCTGGATGGTGATCGAGAGCGCCGAGCGCTTCGGCCTCGCCCAGCTCCATCAGCTCCGGGGTCGGGTGGGGCGAGGGCTGGGCGAGGCGCACTGTGTCGCAATCGTCGGCCGCGCCACGGAAGAGGCCCGCCGCCGCCTCGCCGTCTTCGCCGCGACGACCGACGGCTTCCTCCTCGCCGAGGCCGACTTGGCGCTGCGCGGCCCCGGCGACCTCCTGGGCAGCCGCCAGGCGGGCGTGCCGTCGCTCGCCCTCGCCGATCCGACGGCCGATCTCGATCTCCTTCTTCAAGCGCGCGACGATGCCCGCGAGCTCCTCCCGCGCCTCGCCGAGCCGGGCCTCGCGGCGCTCCGCCGGCGCGCCGAGGCGGCGCTACGGCGGAGGGAGGCGGGCTTGGCCGGCGGGTGACTCCGCCCTTGCGGCGGGCTCCCGCGCCGGGGAGAATCGCTCCGCCTCTCCCCATCATGCGCGTCCTCCTCGTCGCCAACACGCTGCCTCCCGCGGACGTGTCCGGGGTCGGCGAGCAGGTGCTACAGTTGGCGGCCGGCCTCCGGGCGATAGGGCATGAAGTCGAAATCTTGGGGCGCGGCCCCGCGGGGGCGCGCGGCCCGAAGCTCCTGTTTCCGCTCCTCGTCGTGCCGGTGGTTCTGCGGGCGCTCCGGCGCTTCCGGCCGCATGTCGTCCAGGTCCACGAGTCGGACGGCGGCCTCGCGGCGCTCGCGGTCGCCGTCGCCGCGCCGCTCCTCGACCCGAGCCCGCTCCTCGTCGCCCTCCTCCAGGTGAGCTATGTCGAGGAGCGCCGGGCGGTGCGGCCGCTGGTCGCGGCGGACACGGGCGAGGTGATCGGGTGGCCGGGCGGCGTCGAGCGGTGGTTCCGCTGGACGAAGGCGCCGCTCCAGATCGTCCTCGGCCGCGCGGCCGCCGCCGTCGCCGACCTCGTCCTCGCGCCGAGCGCGGCGACGGCGGAGGAGCTGGTGCGCGACTACGGCGCGGAGCGGATCGCGGTGGTGCCGAACGCGACCGGCGCCCGATGGTGGGAAGGTGGCGCGAGCGAGGTGGGGGAGGGCGGCGCGGGTTTGGAGCCTGGCACCCTCCTCTTCGTCGGGCGGCTGCGCCTGCGGAAGGGAGTCGAGGTGTTGCTCCACGCGCTGGCGGCGCTCCGCGCGCGCGGCATCGCGGCGCGGCTCGCGATCGCCGGCGACGGCGAGCACCGCGCGGCCGTCGAGCGCGCGTTGGCTGACCTGGACCTGGGAGGCGCGGTCGAGCTCCTGGGGCGCTGCGACGCCGCGCGCATCGCCAGGCTGCTGGCCGGCGCGCGCGCTCTCGTCGTGCCGTCGATCTACGAGGGCATGCCGCTCGTCGTCCTCGAGGCGATGGCGGCGGGTGTGCCGGTGGTGGCGAGCTCGGTATCCGGCATCCCCGAGGTCGTGGTCGACGGGGAGACCGGCTGGCTGGTGCCGCCGGAGGACCCGGCCTCGCTCGCGTCGGCGCTGGCGGTCGTGCTCGAAGAACCCGCGGAGGCGGCGCGGCGCGGCGCCGCCGGCCGCCGGCGGGTGGAGGAGCGCTACCGTCCGGAGGCCGTGGCAAGGGTCTGGGAGGCGGCGTTGCGCGCGACTGGTAAGCTGGTGGAGTAGCGAAGAGTGCCGTAGGAGTGAACGGCAGTTCTTTGTCATTCTGAGCGAAGCGAAGAATCTGGGTGGGGGACATCCGAGCGTAGGGCTCCCCCGCCCAGATCCTTCGCTGCGCTCAGGATGACGAGTCCATGCGGTTCGCCCGACCCGGAGAGGAAGGAACCTGCATGGATTCGGAGGAGACCTGTCAATGATGGGGCGAGCGCTGTTGGTGATCGGCTGGATGGCGACGCTCGGTCTCGTCGCGACGGGCGTGCTCGGCTACCTCGTCGATTCCCCCGCCGATCCCGGCCTGCCGCGCCACGTGCTCCTCGGCCTCGCCTCGGC
This sequence comes from Thermoanaerobaculia bacterium, assembly GCA_036560825.1. Classification (GTDB taxonomy): domain Bacteria; phylum Acidobacteriota; class Thermoanaerobaculia; order Multivoradales; family UBA5704; genus DATBQN01. Next base: position 14,757 of record DATBQN010000252.1, on the reverse strand, counting down.
CCTCCTCCTCCTCTTCGCCCACTGCTGGATCATGTTCTACCTCATCGGCACCGGCAAGGCGATCAAGGACGCGGTCAAGGAGCATGGGCTCGAGGAGTCCATCGTCGAGGCGACCAAGGCGTACAAGAACCGCTCCTACCCGATGCTCATGCTCGCCCTGGGCCTCGCCATGGCGACCTTCATCCTCGGCGGCGGGGTGGCGACCGGCACGGTCCCCAACTGGATCCACCACGTCCTCTTCTACGCCACGCTCGCCGCCCAGGGGCGCGCCCTCCAGCTCGAGCACCTCGTGCTGGTCGAGAACGAGCGGCTGATGGCCTCCGTCAACCGGCGGCTCGCCGCCGCGTGAGCGCCGCTCCCTAGCGCGCCCGCGCGCCGACCCCATGGCCGACCCGAGCCGCATCGACACCGCCGCCGTCCTCGTCAACTGGAACGGGGCCGGCGACACCCTGGCGACCCTCGCCTCGCTCGACCGCGCGGCGGGGCGCGAGCGCCTGCGGGTCGTCGTCGTCGACAACGGCTCGACCGACGGCTCGGCCGAGCGCCTGCGCCGCGAGCGCCCCGACGTCGAGCTCCTCGAGACGGGCGAGAACAGGGGCTTCGCCGCCGGCAACGACGCCGGCATCGCGCGGGTGCTGGCGGATCCGCGGATCGCCCGCGTGCTCCTCCTGAACACCGACGTCGAGGTCGATCCCGGCTTCCTGCCGCCGCTCGCCGCGGCGCTCGCCGACCCCGGGGTGGCGGCGGCGGGCCCCAAGATCTTCTACTTCGATCCCCCCGACCTCCTGTGGGCGGCGGGCGGGCGGCTGCGCATCCGCGAGACGGTCGCCGTCGAGCTCGGCCGCGGCCGCCGCGACGGCCCCGAGTTCTCGCGGCCGGCCGAGGTGACCTACCTCACCACCTGCTGCCTGCTCGTCCGCCGCGAGGCGCTCGAGACGGTCGGCCTCCTCGACCCCGCCTACTTCATCAACGTCGACGACGCCGACTGGTGCCGGCGAGCGCTCGATCTCGGCTGGCGCCTGCGCTACGCGCCGGAGAGCCGCATCTGGCACAAGGTGGCGGCCTCGACCGCCGGCGGCTACACGCCGGCGAAGACCTTCCACACCGGACGCAGCAACGCCCTCTACGTGCGCCGCCACGGCGGCGCGCTCGGCGCCGCCCGCTTCCTCGCCGCGAACCTCGTGGCGCTGCCCGTCGCCTGGCTCCGCGAGCTGCCGCGCGGCAACGCCGGCGCCGTCGCCGCCAAGGCGCGCGGCGTGCTGCGCGGGATGACCGACCCGCTCCCCGAGCCGCCGCGCCTGCCGCCGGCCGCGCCGGCCACTGCCACCGCGCCGGCCGCGGCGCACGAAGCTCCGGTGCGCCGCGGATGATGGACGCCACCCAGCTCTTCACCGGCGGGATGCAGATCCTCGTCGTCCTCCTCGGGGTGACCGTCCACGAGTCGGCCCATGCCTTCGCCGCCCGCCGCCTCGGCGATCCCACCGCCGCCATGCTCGGCCGGGCGTCGCTCAATCCGCTGCGCCACCTCGACCCCATCGGCACGGTGCTGGTGCCGGTCCTCCTGGTGATCGCGGGCCTGCCCGCCTTCGGCTGGGGACGGCCGACGCCGGTCCTTCTCCACAACTTCTCGCGCCCGCGCCGCGACGACATGTTGGTCACCGCCGCCGGGGTGTGCGCCAACGCCTTCCTCGCCGTCGCCGCGACCTGCCTGCTGCCGCTGGCGGTCGCCGCGCTCGGCCCGCAGGCGCGCCAGGCGGGCGACCTCGTGCTCATCCGGCAGGTCCAGCAGGCGGGCGCGCTCGCCGGCTTCCCCGTCGTCTTCACCCTCGTGCAGGTCGTCTACGTCAACGCTCTCCTGGTGTGCTTCAACCTCATCCCGGTGCCGCCCTTCGACGGCGGGCAGCTCGTCCTCCACCTGATGCCGGCCGACTGGGCGCCCGCCTACTCCGGCCTGCGCCGCTTCGGCTTCGGCCTCGGCCTTTTCGTCGCCTTCGCCGGCATGGCGCTGCAGATCGTCTACCTGCTCCTCCTGCCGTTCACGCTGGTGATGAACCTGCTGCTGCATCTGACTGGCTAGAATCGCCGGCTGGAAGCGCCGGCCGGAAGCGAGGATAGAATCAGCGGATGTCCACCCACGCGGTCCCCATCGTGCTCTCGGGCATGCGCTCGACGGGGAAGCTCCACCTCGGCAACTACTTCGGCGCGCTCAAGAACTGGGTGGAGCTGCAGGACCGCTATCGCTGCTACTACTTCGCCGCCGACTGGCACGCCCTCACCAGCGACTACGCCGATCCCTCGCAGATCGCCGAGAACACCCTCGAGATGGTCGCCGACTGGATCGCCGCCGGGCTCGACCCCGAGCGCTCGGTGCTCTTCATCCAGTCGATGGTCCCCGAGCACGCCGAGCTCCACCTGCTCCTCTCGATGATGACGCCGCTCGGCTGGCTCGAGCGGGTGCCCACCTACAAGGAGCAGATCCGCCAGCTCGAGAACAAGGACCTCGAGACCTACGGCTTCCTCGGCTATCCGCTGCTGCAGACGGTCGACATCGCCATCTACCGCGCCGACTTCGTGCCGGTGGGCGAGGACCAGGCGAGCCACCTGGAGATCAGCCGCGAGATCGTGCGCCGCTTCAACGGCCTCTACGGCACGGTCTTCCCCGAGCCGCGCGGCCTCTTCACCCCGGCGGCCAAGGTGCCGGGCATCGACGGGCGGAAGATGTCGAAGTCCTACGGCAACGCGATCAACCTCTCCGATCCGCCGGAGGTGATCCGCCGGAAGTGCATGGAGATGTTCACCGACCCGCAGCGCCAGCGGCGCACCGACCCCGGCCGCCCCGAGGTCTGCAACCTCTACGAGTTCCACCGGCTGTTCTCGACCGCGGAGATGCAGGAGCGGGTGGCGCGCGAGTGCCGGGCGGCGGAGATCGGCTGCGTCGAGGACAAGCGGCTGCTCGCCGACGTCATCATCGCGGCGCTCGAGCCGTTCCGGGCGCGCCGCGAGGCGATCGTCGCCGACCGCGACACGCTGCTCGACGTCCTCGTCGAGGGCTCGAAGAAGGCGCGCGAGCGCGCCGCCGAGACCATGGAGCAGGTGCGCGCCGCGCTCTCGCTCGACTACCGGCGGGTGGCCGCCCGGGTGAGCCGGTGAGCGAGATCGAAGAGCCGGAGGCGCCCGCCGGACCTGAAGACGCCGAAGCAGCCGCACCGGACGCCTCGCCGCGCGCCTACGGCGCGGTGCGGCGGCGGCTGCCGATCTCCGAGCGCGGCCTGCTGCCGGAGTCCTGGCACGTCCACCTGCCCATCTTCGACGGGCCGCTCGACCTCCTCCTCCACCTCATCAAGATCAACCGGGTGGAGATCACCGACATCCCGGTGGCGACGATCTGCGACCAGTTCCACGCCTACCTGTCGCTCATGGAGGAGCTCGACCTCGACGTCGCCGGCGAGTACATCTACGAGGCGGCGCTCCTCATCTTCCTCAAGTCGAAGATGCTCCTGCCGCGCCCGGCCGCGGCGGCGGGCGAGGCGGAGGAGGACCCGCGCCAGGAGCTCGTCGAGCGCCTGCTCGAGTACCGGCGCCTCAAGGAGGCGGCGCAGTCGTTCGCCGAGGTCGACCGCCTGCGCATGGGGATCTTCACCCGCCGCCCGGAGCCGCACCCGGCGTGGAAGGCGGCGGAGGAGCCCGCCGGCGAGGACGCCGAGATCGACCTCGGGGAGGTCTCGCTCTTCGACCTCCTCGGGGCGCTCAAGAACGTCCTCGGCCGCTACGACCGCGAGCACCCGCCGCCGCTCCAGCTCTCCCTCGAGAGCTTCTCCGTGCGCGGCCAGTTCGACCGCCTGGTGGCGCTGCTCGATCCCGGCCGCCCCTTCGACATGCTCGACGATCTGCGCCAGCGCTCCTGCCGCGCCGAGGCGATCGCCGCCTTCCTCGCCATGCTCGAGCTGGCGCGCCTGTCGCTCGTCCGCCTGCACCAGACCAGCTCGGGCGAGCTGCTCCTCTACCGCACCACCCGCGAGCTGGACGCGGCCGACCGCGAGGCCATTCAAGGATGACGGACAGGGCGGAGATGGAAGCGGTGATCGAGGCGGTGCTCTTCGTCTCGGCGGAGCCGGTGTCGCGGAGCCGTCTGATCGAGCTCTTCGACGAGGAGGAGCGCGAGCAGGCGGCGGACGCGCTCGCCGCGGTGCTGGCCCGCTACGGCGCCGCCGGCCCGCCGCCGGAGGAGACGCCGGAGACCCCGGAGACCCCGGAGACGGAACGCGCCTCCGAGATCGAGCGCGCCGCCGAGCGCGAGCGCGCCGCCGGGTGGCGCGGGATCATGGTCGAGGAGGTCGCCGGCGGCGTGCGCCTGGTGACGCGTCCGGAGCTCGTGGGGTGGCTGCGGCGCTTCTTCGAGGTCGCCGGCGGCACCAAGCTCTCGATGGCGGCGCTCGAGACGCTCGCCATCGTCGCCTACCGCCAGCCGATCACCGGCCCGGAGATCCAGGAGCTGCGGAGCGTCTCGCCGGTCGGGGTGCTCAAGACCCTCCTCGAGCGCCGCCTGGTGCGCATCGCCGGGCGCAAGGAGGTCGTCGGCAAGCCCTTCCTCTACGCCACGACGCGCGAGTTCCTCATCCACTTCGGCCTCAAGAGCCTGCGCGACCTGCCGCCGCTCGAGGAGTTCGAGGAGACCTTCGGCGGCCTCACGGAGGGCGCCGGGGCCGGCGGGTCCGAGCGCATGCTCCCGGGCGACGCCGATCGCGAGGAGCAGATCCTCCTCGAGGCCGCGGCGCTGGACGACGCGGTCACCATGGCCGATCCCGCCGATCTCGACGAGCCCCCCGCGGCGCGGTACCCGGAGGGGCCGGCGCCGGCGGACACCGCGCTGGAAACCGAGGCCGACGCCGAGCCCGTGGCGGCCGGGGGGCATGAGGGCTACGACGGCGACGGGGGCGAGCGATGAGCGAGGAGCGGGTGCAGAAGCTCCTGGCGCGCGCCGGCATCGCCTCCCGCCGCAAGGCCGAGGAGCTGATCCGCGAGGCGCGGGTGACGATCAACGGCCGGGCGGCCGAGCTCGGCGACAAGGCCGACCTCGAGCGCGACGCGGTCAAGGTCGACGGCAAGCGCCTGCAGCCGCACACCGGCGCCCACCGCTACCTGCTGCTCAACAAGCCGAAGTACGTGGTGTCGACGCTCGCCGACCCGCAGGGGCGGACGACGGTGATCGACCTCGTGCCGCCGCGCCTGCGCCGGGCCCTGGCGCCGGTGGGGCGGCTCGACTACGCCACCGAGGGACTCCTCCTGCTCACCGACGACGGCGACTTCGCCCTCCAGGTCGCCCACCCGCGCTACGGCTGCGTCAAGACCTACGAGGCGAAGGTCAAAGGGCAGCCGACGGCGGCCGAGCTCGACCGCCTGCGCGCCGGCATCGTGCTCGACGGCAAGCGCACCGCCCCCTGCCGCATCACCGCGCGCGCCACGCCGCGGCGCGCCCTGGAGAGCGAGAACTCGTGGTGGAAGGTGGAGCTCGGCGAGGGCCGCTCGCGGCAGATCCGCGAGATGTTCCAGCGCGTCGGCCACCCGGTGCAGAAGCTGCGGCGCGTCGCCATCGGCCCGCTCTCCGACCCCGACCTGCCGCTGGGGATGGTGCGCGAGCTCACCGAGCGCGAGGTCGAGATGCTGCGCGGCGCGGCGGCGCGCTCGGTGCGCAAGTCGGCGAGATCCATCCGATCCCCGAAGTCCGCCGGAGCGTCATCGCCGAAGCCCGCGAGGTCCCCCAGGTCTGAGACGAGGCCCGCGAGGCCTGGCGCCGGGCCGGCGCGCAAGCCGGCGGCCGCCGCCTCGCGCGCCGGCCGGTCGCGAGGGCGCGGCCCGCGAGGATGACGCTCCCCGAGGTCGCCTTGGCGCCCGAGCACGACGCGGCTCCCCTGATCGTCGCCGTCGACGGCCCGTCGGGGGTCGGCAAGAGCACCGTCGCCCGCCGCCTGGCCCTGCGCCTCGGCCTCCCCTTCCTCGACACCGGCGCGATGTATCGCGCGATCGGCTGGAAGGTCCTCGCGGCGGGGGTCGATCCGGCGGATCGCGCGGCGGTGGCCGCCGTCGCCGCGGCGGCGGAGGTGGGCCTCTCGCCGCTCCCCGACGGCAGCTTCGAGGTCCTCCTCGACGGCGAGCCGGTGGGCGACCTCATCCGCACCCCCGAGGTGGGGGAGGCCACCTCGGCGGTCTCCGCCTACCCGGAGGTGCGGCGGCGGCTGGTCGAGCTCCAGCGCGCCACGGCGCGGCGCTTCGGCGGCGTCCTCGAAGGGCGCGACATCGGCACCCGCGTCGTCCCCGAGACGCCGCACAAGTTCTTCCTCGACGCCCGCCCCGAGGTGCGCTTCCGCCGCCGCCACGAGGAGCTGCGGAGCGCCGGCCGCGAAGTCCCCTACGAGCAGGTGATCGACGAGATCACCCGCCGCGACCGCCGCGACTCGACGCGCGCCGACTCGCCGCTCACCCGCGACCCCGGCTACACCTTCATCGACGCCTCGGAGCTGCCGGTGTCCGAGGTGGTCGAGGCGATGGCGCGGGCGATCGTGCGGGCGATCGGGCGGCCGGAGGAGGCCTAGACCGCGGATGGCCAAGCCGCCCAGCCTCGACCGCGAGATCCGCGACCTCTACCGGCTGCCGCTGGCGGACTTCACCGCGGCGCGCAACGCCCTCGCCGGGCGCCTCAAGAAGGCCGGCGACGGCGCCGCGGCCGCCGACGTGCGGGCGCGCGCCAAGCTCTCGCCGTCGGCCTGGGTGGTCACCCAGCTCCTCGCCCGCGAGCCCGACCGCATCGCGGCGCTGATCGAGGCCGGCAAGGAGGCGCGCGCCGCGCAGCGCCAGGCGCTGGCCGGCCGCGGCACCGAGACGTTCCGCGGCGCGCTGTCGCGGGCGCGCCGGCTGGTCGAGGAGCTGCGCCGCCGGGCCGAGGCGATCCTCGCCGAGTCCGGCCGCCGCGCCGGCGGCGCCGTCGCCGAGCGGCTGGCGGCGGACCTCCAGGCCCTCGCCTTCACCCCGGCCGCCGCGGCGACGGTCCGCCGCGGCTTCCTCGACGCCGACCTCGAGCCGCCCGGCTTCGAGGTCCTCGCCGGCCTCCAGCTCGCCGCCGCGCCACAGCCGGCCGACGCGGGCCGCACCGGCCGACCGGAGCGTCCCGAGCCGCGGAGGGCAGACGGAACGGCGGGCGCACGGCACGTCGCCGCCACCAAGGCCGCGAAGGCGGGCCGCCATCGCGCCGATGCCGCCGATGCCGCGCTCCCCAAGGCGGTCGCCGACGGGCGCAAGCGCTGGGAGGAGGCGGTCCGCGCCCGCCACCAGCGCGAGGTGGCGCGGGCCAAGGAGCGGGTGGAGAACGCGGAGTCCGAGGTGGCGCGCACCGAGGCGGAGGCGGCCTTCCGTCACGCCGCCGCCAAGCAGGCCGAGCGCGCCGCCGCCGAGGCCACCAAGCAGGCCAGGACGGCGCGCGAGGCGGCCGACGGCGCCAGCGAGCGCGCCGAGCGCGCCCGCGCCGCCCTCGCCCGCGCCCGCGAGGCCCTCGCCGCCCTGCGCCACGAGCATCGCCGCGGCGAGCCGTCGCGGCGGAGCTCTTGATCTAGACTAGAGCGGGACGCCCCGGTCCTCTCTTCGCCGAGCTTTCCGCCGCCTCTGCGGTGATAAGATTCGAGCCACTTTACGCTGTCGCATCCGTTCCTCGACTCCGAAAGGAAAGGAGAAGGACATGATCCATCTGCTCTGGTGGGTGATCGTGGGCTTCATCATCGGCTTGGTGGCGCGGGCGATCATGCCCGGCGCCGACCAGATGGGCTTCCTCGCCACCACGCTGCTCGGCATCGGCGGCTCGCTGGTCGGCGGGGTGATCGGGACGCTGATCTGGAAGCCGCAGCCGGGGGCGAAGTTCCACCCCGCGGGCTTCATCCTCTCGGTGATCTGCTCCCTCGTCCTGCTCTTCGTCTGGCGCAAGCTCGGCTACTAGGCCGCCCTCCTCAGCGCGGCGGGGGCGCCGCCCCCGCCGCCGCGTTCGCCGCCAGCGCGTGCGCGCCGTCGCGCGCCAGGAGGGTCAGCGGGCGGCCCTCGCGGGCGAGCTTTTCGTAGCGCTCCGTCTCGATCACCGCGTACATGCGCCGCGGCTCCGCCCAGCGCTTCCAGAAGGTCGGCTCGTCGATCATCCAGGCGCTGGTGTCCTCGGCGTGGATGCCGAAGTCGAGCTCCCCCTGGTAGGCGGCGACGGTGATCGTGCGCCCGAGGTAGACGGGGAGGTCCTGCGGGTAGTCGTGGTAGGCGGCGACCTCGTCGCCGGGGCGGAGGTGCGGCTTCAGCGCCTCGGCCAGGTCCCTGACCGAGCGCTCGCCGTCGAAGGCGGGGGCGACGGCGGCGAGCGTGGCGAGGACCAAGGCGGCGCCGGCGACGAGGGCCGCGATCGCTACGGTCGCGGCGCGCGTTCGGCCGGCCAGCGCCGAAGCGAACGGCGCGACGCCCGCCAGGGCGAGCGCCGCCGCGACCATGTAGAGCCGGGGGCCCAGGAGGCCGGCGGCGTGGGCCACTTCGGGCCGGCCGGCGAGGACGAGGGGCACGGCCACGAGGGCGGCGGCGAGCCCGACGCCCGCGGCGAGGAGGAGGGCGAAGGGCGCGCGGAGCGGCCGGCCCTCGTCCCAGGCGCCGGCGAGCGCGCGGCCGGCGAGGAGGGCGAGCGGCGGGCAGCAGGGGAGGACGTAGGGGACGAGCTTGGAGCTCGAGGCGGAGAAGAAGGCGAGCACCAGGCCCGCCCAGAGGAGGAGGAAGAGGACGTCGGCTCGCCGCGGATCGTCGCGCCGCACCGCGAGCGCCGGCGGCAGGAAGACGGTCCACGGCATCATCCCGGCGAGGAGCACGGGGACGAAGAACCAGAACGGCTGGTAGCGCTGGTGGACCTTCGTCGCGTAGCGCAGGAAGTGCTCGTGGACGAAGTAGAACCAGAGGAAGTCGGGGTTGGCGCGCGCGACGAGGAGGTGCCAGGGGAGGGCGATGGCGAGGAAGATCGCGAGGCCCGACGGCAGGTAGAGCGGGCGCAGCGCCCGCCAGCGCCGGAGCGCGGCCACCCAGACGAGGACGATGAGCCCCGGCAAGAGGAATCCGATGAGGCCCTTGGCCAGCGTGGCGAGCGCGGCGCAGGCATAGGCGGTCCAGAGGAGCGCTCGGCGGCGCCGTCCCGCCGGCGACTGCAGGCCGAAGAGCGCGGCGAGGAGCGTCCCGCTGAGGAGCGCGGCCACCGGCATGTCGAGGGTGATCGACTGCGAGAGGAAGTAGTAGAGGGGCGAGGTGGCGAGGATGGCGGCGGCGAGGAGGCCGGCACGGCGGCCGAAGAGGCGGCGGCCGGCGGCGTAGACCGCGAGGCAGCCGGCGAGGGCGAAGAGTGCGGGCCACAGGCGGAGCACCCAGGCGTGGACGCCGAAGAGCCGGATGGCTGCGCCCTCGAGCCAGTAGACCAGCGGCGGCTTCTCGAAGTACTTGACGCCGTCGAGACGCGGCGTCACCCAGTCGCCGCTGGCCACCATCTCGCGCGGGATCTCCGCGTAGCGGCCCTCGTCCGGCGACCACAGCGCGCGGATGCCCAGGAGCGGGAGGAAGAAGGCGCCGAGAGCGATCACCAGCAGGCCGAGGTCGCGGGCGAGGGAGGGCTCGGCTCGGCTCCCGGCGGGTGCTCCCATGGCGGCGGAGTCTAGCCCATGCACGCTGGCAGACCTTTTGCTTTGAACCCCGCCCGAAGCGAGGCAGTTCTTTTTCGCCGGGCGCGGCCTGATGCCGCGCTCCTCCTGAAGGAGGCACCCCTATGCTCTGGACGCTCTTCGTCATCCTGCTCATCCTGTGGTTGCTCGGCTTCTTCGCCTTCCACGTCGGCGGCGGGCTCATCCATCTGCTCCTGGTGATCGCCGTGATCGTCGTCATCGTGCAGCTGATCCAGGGTCGAAGGGTGCTCTGAGAAGAGGTCCTTCGGGGCCGGGCCGGAGATCGGTTCCGTCCCGTTCCGCCCCGCTCGGCTTGCCCCTCGCCGGGCAGAGGTGATCTACTTGCCGCCGTGTTGCCGCGCGCCGAGATCCTGCCTTTTTCGCGGCCCGAGATCGGGGAGGAGGAGATCTCCGAGGTCGTCGCCTGCCTGCGCTCGGGCTGGATCACAACCGGGCCCCTGACCGCGCAGTTCGAGCGCGAGTTCGCCGCCGCTCACGGCGCCCAGCACGCCCTCGCCTTCTCCTCCTGCACCGGCGCCCTCCACGTCCTCCTGCTCGCCATGGGCCTCGCGCCCGGCGACGAGGTGATCGTCCCCGCGCTCACCTGGCCGTCGACCTCCAACATGGTGATCGCCTGCGGGGCGACGCCGGTCTTCGCCGACATCGATCCCGTGACCTGGAACCTCTCGCCGGAGGCGATGCTCCGCGCCCTCACCCCGCGCACCCGCGTCGTCATCCCGGTGCACTTCGCCGGCCAGCCGGCGGACCTCGACGGCCTCCGCGAGGCGCTCGCCGCCGCCGGACGGAGCGACGTGCGGATCGTCGAGGACGCCGCCCATGCCGCCGGCGCCAGCTACAAGGGGCGGCCGGTGGGGGCGACGGCGGCCGCCGGCACCGTCGCCGCCTGCTTCTCGTTCCACCCCATCAAGAACATGACGACGGGCGAGGGCGGCATGGTGACCACCGACGACGCCGAGCTCGCCGCGCGCCTCAAGCTGTGGCGGTTCCACGGCGTCCAGCGCGACGCCTGGAAGGCCTATTCGGCGAGCGAGAAGGCGCCGGCGACCTACGACGTCGTGCTCCCCGGCTTCAAGTACAACCTGACCGACATCCAGTCGGCGATCGGCATCCACCAGCTCCGCAAGCTGCCGCGCTTCAACGCCCGCCGCGCCGAGATCGCGGCGCGCTACCGCCGCGAGCTGTGCGGCCTGCGCGGGCTCGGGCTGCCGGGCGACGCGCCCTACGAGCACCTCCATCCCTGGCACCTGTTCGCCGTGCTGGCGCCCGAGCGCGCGCCGTTCATGGACCGCCTGAAGAGCGTCGGGGTGGGCACCGGCCTCCACTTCGAGGCAGTCCACCTCCACGCCTACTACCGCGAGCGCTACGGCACGCGGCCGGGCACGCTCCCGGTCGCCGAGGAGGTCTGCTCGCGCATCGTCTCGCTGCCGCTCTTCCCGTCGATGACCGAGGAGGACGTCGCCGACGTCGTCGGCGGCGTGGCCGAGGCGCTCAAGGATGCCGCCGCCTAGCGCCGTGGACGAGCTCTCCGCGCCGCCATCGGAAAGCCTGCGGGAGCGCGAGCCGCCGTCGCCGTCTCGCGCGAGCGCGCCGCGCCGATCTCCCCTCCGCGTCTCGATCGTCATCCCGGTCTACAACGAGGAGCAGAACCTGGAGCCCCTCTACGCGCGCCTGTCGCCGGTGATGGATCGGCTGGCCGAGCCCGGCGGCCTCGCCAGAGACTCCGGACCCCGCGGCGGCGTCGAGACCCTCTTCGTCGACGACGGCAGCGCCGACCGCTCGCTCGAGATCCTGCGCGGCCTGGCGGCGCGCGATCCGCGGGTCAAGGTGATCTCCTTCAACCGCAACTACGGCCAGCACGCCGCCGTCTTCGCCGGCCTCGACGCCGCGCGCGGCGAGACCGCGGTGACCCTGGACGCCGACCTGCAGAACCCGCCGGAGGACATTCCTCGGCTCCTCGCCCGCGCCGAGGAGGGCTTCGACGTGGTGGGCGGTTACCGCGAGCAGCGGCAGGACACCGCCTTCCGCCGTCTCGCCTCCCGCATCACCAACCGGATGATGCGCCGCATCCTCCGCGGGGTCGAGTTCCGCGACTACGGCTGCATGCTGCGCGCCTACTCGCGGCCGGTGGTCGATTCCATGCTCCTCTGCGAGGAGCGCTCGCCCTTCATCCCCGCCCTCGCCTGCCAGTTCGCGCGGCGCATCTCCGAGGTGCCGGTGGGGCACGCCGAGCGGGCGGCGGGGGAGTCGAAGTACTCGCTGTGGAAGCTCTTCAAGCTGCAGGCCGACCTCATCACCGGCTTCACCTCGGGGCCGCTCCGCGTGGCGACCTTGACCGGCACCGCGATCTCGCTGCTCTCGATCGCCTTCGGCGTCTTCCTCGCCGTCCGGCGCCTGCTCTACGGCCCGGAAGCGCAGGGCCTCTTCACGCTCTTCGCCCTCCTCTTCCTCATGGTGGGCGCCAACTTCCTCGCCCTCGGCATCCTCGGCGAGTACGTGGGGCGGATCTACGTCGAGGTGCGCCGCCGGCCGCGGAGCGTCGTCGCCGAGACGATCAACCTCGACCTGCCGGGCTCCCAGCGCTCCGCAAGCTCCGAGGGCTCCGGGTGAGGGTCCTCTTCTTCGGCTACAGCCAGATGGGCTATCGCGCGGTCGAGCTCCTCGCCGAGCGCGGCGACGAGGTGGCGGCGGTGGTCACCCACCGCGACGACCCGCTCGAGAACCGCTGGTACAAGACTCCGGCCGAGGCGGCGGCGGCGCACGGCTTTGCGGTCCACTATGCGGAGGACCTGGGGCGCGACGGCGTCGCGGCGCTGGCGCGGGCCGCGGCGCCCGATCTCGTCCTCTCCGTCTTCTACCGCGACCTGCTGCCGGAGCCCGTGCTCGCGGCGGCGCGGCTCGCGGCCTTGAACCTCCACCCCTCGCTGCTGCCGGCCTACCGCGGCCGCGCGCCGATCAACTGGGTGCTGGTGAACGGCGAGCGCGAGACCGGCGTCACCCTCCATCACATGGTGGCGCGGGCCGACGCCGGCGACGTCGTCGCCCAGCGCGCCATCCCCATCGCGCCGCGCGAGACGGCGCTCTCGCTCTACCTGAAGGTCGAGGCCGCGGGGACCGAGCTGCTGCGCCAGGCGCTGCCGCGGGTCGCAGCGGGCGAGGCGCCGCGCCGGCCGCAGGACCCGGCGCGGGCGACCGTCGTCGGCCGCCGGCGGCCGGAGGACGGGCGGATCGACTGGTCCTGGCCGGCGGAGCGCATCGACCGGCTGGTGCGCGCCGTGGCGCCGCCCTGGCCCGGGGCGTTCGCAGAGATCGAAGGCCGGCGCGTCGAGATCCACGCCGGCGAGCCGGCCGAGCCGCTGCCGGCGGGGGTCGCCCCCGGCACGGTCCGGCGCGACGGCGGCCGCCTGCTGGTCGCCGCGGCGGACCGCTGGTTCCGGGTGGACGCCGGCGAGGGGATCGAGCTTCCGGGCACCGCGAAGTGTGAAAAACTCGCGGTCTGACCGAAAACCACTAACTCGAACGGCCGCGAGCATCGCGGCCACGGTCCAATTTTCTGCGAAGGGATGGGCATGCGATGAAAGTTCTCATCACCGGCGGTGGCGGGTTCCTGGGCTCGCATCTGGGCGACGGCTTCCTCGCCCAGGGGCACGAGGTCACCGCGTTGGACATCTCGCCGGACTTGAAGGTCCGGCACAACCTCGCCAACCCGCGCTTCCGCTACGTCAAGGGCTCGATCTTCGACCTCGACCTGCTCGAGACGCTGGTGGCGCGGAGCGACCTCGTCTATCACCTCGCCGCGGTGGTCGGCGTCGAGCACTACGTCGAGGACCCGTTCCACGTCTTGAACGTCAACGTCAACGGGACGCAGAACGTCCTCAAGCTCACCCACCGCTACGACAAGCCGGTCGTCTTCTCCTCGACCTCGGAGATCTACGGCAAGTCGAAGGACACGCCGTTCCGCGAGGACGGCGACCGCGTGCTGGGCTCGACCGAGATCGACCGCTGGTGCTACTCGACCTCGAAGGCGGTGGGGGAGCACTTCTGCTTCGCCTACGGCAAGCTGGGAGCGCCCTTCGTCATCGTCCGCTTCTTCAACGCCTACGGCCCCCGGCTCGACAAGATCGACGTCGGCCGGGTGATCACCATCTTCATGGGCCAGCTCCTGCGCGGCGAGGACATCACGGTGATCGGCGACGGCAAACAGACGCGCGCCTTCACCTACGTCGACGACGCGGTGGAGGCCCTGATGAGCGCCGGCCTGACGCCGGAGGCGCGCGGCGGCATCTTCAACATCGGCGTCGACCGCGAGACCTCGATCCTCGAGCTCGCGGAGGCGATGCTCCGCGTCTACCCGGACACCGGCTCGAAGATCCGCTACGTCCAGCAGCAGCAGATCTACGGCCAGTACTACGAGGACATCCCGCGCCGCTACCCGGACAACACGCGGATGCGCACCATCTTGAAAGTCGAGCCCAAGATCTCGCTCGAGGAGGGCCTCCGCCGCACCATCGAGTGGTTCCGCCGGGAGACGGAGGCGGGGCGGCAGAGCCCGTAGTGCCGCCGGCGAGGCGAGATCAAGAAAGCTCGCGACATGGTACCGTTATGCATGTCATGGCGCTTTCCGAACCTCCTATGACCGAGACCCTCGAAGAGGCGGTCGCCCAGCTCAAGCGCGACCCGTCCCACCCTGTCCACGCGAGAGTGGAGGGTCTAGAGGTCGAGTTGCGTGTGGTCGGAACGGGTGACACGCGGCCAGGACTCGGCAGCCGGCTGGCCGCTATCGGCCCCTGGGAAGGCATCGCTCTCGACGATCTGATGAGGCTCTTGGCGGAGGCTCGGGCTGCGGGCGGGACTGGCGCGACTCTTCCTGTGGCGATCTCTTCTGCCTCGTCATCCTGAGCGAAGCGAAGGATCTGGGGGCAGGGTTTTCGACAGCGTTAAGAAATCACCGAGCTTACGAGATCCCCCGCCCAGATCCTTCGCTGCGCTCAGGATGACGATGGAAAGGGATTCGAGCGCTCTACTAGCC
>DATBQN010000251.1:0-1677 GCA_036560825.1 Thermoanaerobaculia bacterium | reverse complement strand
ACCGCCGGCCCCGGCGGCTCCGTCCCCAGCTCTCCCTCCCAGCGCGCGATCACCACCGTCGCCAGGCAGTTGCCGATGACGTTGACCGAGGTGCGCGCCATGTCCATCAGCTCGTCGATGCCGAGGATGAGGAAGATCGGCTCGATGGGGAGCTGGAACGAGGCCGCGGTGCCGAGGAGGATGACGAGCGAGGCCCGCGGCACCCCGGCGACGCCCTTGCTGGTGAGCATGAGGGTGAAGCACATGAGGAGCTGCTGGCCGAAGCTCATCGAGATCCCCGCCGCCTGGGCGACGAAGACGGCGGCGAGCGAGAGGTAGAGCGTGGTGCCGTCGAGGTTGAAGCTGTAGCCGGTGGGGATGACGAAGGCGACGATCTGCCGCGGCACCCCGATCCCCTCCATCGCCTCCATCGCCCGCGGCAGGGCGGCCTCCGAGCTGGTGGTCGCGAAGGCGATCGACACCGGCTCGGCGATCGCTGCGATGAAGCGGCGGAGGGGCACCCGGAAGAGGAGGGCGACGGGCAGCAGCACGAGGAGGAGGAACGCCGCGAGCGCCAGGTAGAGCGTCGCCAGGAGCTGGAAGAGGTTGACCAGGACGCCCAGGCCCATGTGCCCCACGGTGTAGGCGATCGCCGCCCCCACCCCCACGGGCGCGAAGAGCATGACGATGTTGGTGAACCGGAACATCGTCTCCGAGAGACTCTCGGCGAAGGCGAGCATCGGCCGCCGCTTGGGCTCGGGCAGCAGGGCGAGCGCGACGCCGAAGAGGATCGAGAAGACGACGACCTGGAGCACCTGCCCCTCGGCGACCGACTTGGCGATGTTCTCCGGGAAGACGTGTTGGATGACGTCCGATGCGGTCTGCCGCTCGGGAGCCTTCTCCTCGACGTGAGCGGCGGCGGTGAGCTTGACTCCCACGCCGGCCCGCGAGAGGTTGATCGCCGCGAGGCCGATGAAGAGGGCGAGCGTGGTGACGACCTCGAAGTAGACGAGCGCCTTGATCCCCATGCGGCCGACCTTCTTGAGGTCGGCGTGCCCGGCGATCCCCACCACCAGGGTGCCGAAGAGGAGCGGTCCGATGATCGTCTTGATGAGGCGCAGGAAGACGAGCGAGAGGACGCGGAGCTGGACGGCGACCTGGGGGAGGTCGTGCCCGAGCTCGGCGCCGAGCGCCATGGCGACGAGTATCCAGGTGGTGAGCGAGCGGCGGAGGACGGCATAGGCGACGAGCCCGGCGAGCGCGGCCCAGCGGGACGCGACGAGCGCAGCCGCGGGGAGCGCCAGCCATCCGTACGCGTCGGCGACGGTGAGCGCGGCGGCGACGGCGAGCGCGGCGAGGGCGACGGCGAGCAGCCGGGGGTAGCGGAGCATCGGGGGATTGTAGGCGGATTCTAGGCGGATTCCGGCCCGGGCGGGCTGCTACACTCCGCCCCGCCGGCGCGGCGCCTCCCGCTGGCGAGCCCACTCGACCGAGCCCTCGACCGCCGCATGCCCACCCAGAAGACCAGCCTCTTCCGGCGCTTCCTCTCCACCCTGGGGCCGGGGGTCATCACCGGGGCGGCAGACGACGATCCCTCCGGCATCGCAACCTACTCGATCGCCGGGGCGCAGCTCGGCACCAGCCTGCTGTGGACGGCGGTCCTCACCTGGCCGCTCATGGCGGCGGTGCAGATGACCT
>DATBQN010000250.1:0-20222 GCA_036560825.1 Thermoanaerobaculia bacterium | reverse complement strand
CCGGCTCGAGGGCCGGGCTGAGCTCGCGAGCCTCGTACGCGGCCGGCTCGGCGGCGGGAGCCGCCTCGTGGAAGCGCTCGACGTAGCCTCGCGGCTCGGCGGCGGCCTCCTGAGCGGCCTCCGGCTCGCGATGGGGCTCGTAAAGGGATTCGACCGGCGGAACGGAGGGCGCGAAGGGGCGGGGCTCGAAAGCCTCCGCGCGGTGGAGCGGCTCGGGCCGCGCGGGCTCCTGAGGAGCCGGGGGAGCCGCCGCGGGCACCGCGCGGCTCTCGGCCTCGCGTTGGTCATCGGCGTCTGATTCGTTCGACGCGCCCTCTGCCGTGGGGCGCAACCACCATGGACTCAAAGCAATATCCTTTCCCGAGCCGCGTGCATGGGCTCGCTAGAAACTCGGTCCTCGCCCCGGATCAGAGCCACCACGAAAGCGCGTTTTTCAGCGACTGGGGTTCGGAGCTCGGGCCACGGGAGCGGCGGGGGGGCGGGCCGGTACAGCCAGGGAGTAAGTATAGCTGATTCTGGGGCCGAGGCGCCAATCTGGCGCATACGGGGCCGTTCGGCGGCGCTTTCTGAGCGATCAGTCCAGATCGAACGGGCGATGAGGCCGCCCTTCGTCGGGCTCCTCCTCCGCCCGCTTCATGGCCTCGCGGAACTTCTCCTCGAGCAGCCGGTCGCGGTCCTTGATCGCCGCCACCTCGCGGGCGAAGACGTCCTCGGCCTTCTCCCGCCCGGTCTCCATCTCGCGGAAGAGACTGTCCAGATCCTTGCCCCCGGCGAGCGGCTGCTTCGGCTTGCGGTGCGCGAGGACCTCGCCGGTCGCCGCGTCGACCACCAGGTCGGTGCCGCAGTCCGGACAGCGCACGGAGAGCTTGCGGGTCTCGGCCATCGACCCCATTGTAGTCAGATTCGCGGCGGCGGGCACCAGCAGGCCGCCCCGAGCGCCAGGGCGAGGGCGGCGGCGAGGCAGCCGGCGAGATGGCCGGCCGGCCGGTAGATCAGCTCGACGCGGCTCACCGCCCGGCCGTTCTTTGGCCCGGTCACCCGGGCGGCGGCGAAGGGCCCGAGAGCGCGGGCCGGGGGCCGCGGCAGGCCGTCGACGATCGAGTGCCAGCCGCCGTCCTGGTAGATGGTCGAGGCGACGAGACGAGAGAGGGGCCGTCCAGGCCGCGAAGCCTCGGCAGGGTCGCCGACCCAGGCGGCGATCCGCGCCGCGGTGAGCGCGGTGATCGTCACCCCGGCTCCGGCCGCAGGCGCCGGCACGAGGAAGAGGGGTCCACGGGGGGCGGGAAGCTCGCAGATCCGCGCGCTCGCGTCGGCCAAGACGACCCGCGACGGCGGCGGGCAACCCGTCTCCGGTGCCACCAGCAGGTAGTGCACGCCGAGCCGCCCGTAGAGGGGGTCCGCCGGGTGGCCGAGCTCGGGGACCTCGCCCTTCCAAGCCGTGGTGATCGGCGCCGTCGCCTGGACGTAGTCCCAGGGCGCCATCGGGTTGTAGGCGCGGACGTCGGCGAGCCGGTAGAGCGACGGCAGGTCGGGCGGGAAGGCGGGCCCCAGCGCGGCCATGCGATCGAACCCCAGATGCGCCTCGAGGAAGCGGGTCGCCGCATTCTCCGGGAAGGCGAGGCGGCGCGGGCTCGCCGGGTTCGCCGGCCCGTGAACGAGGAGCAGCTCGGCGGCGACGAGCACGGCGACCCCAGCGGTCGCGGCGGTCGCCAAGGGTTTCAGGCGCCGGCGCGGCAGGAGGACCAGAGCGAGCGCGGCCGCGGTCAGGAAGCGGAGCTGCCAGCGCAGCCATCCGAAGCGGAAGATCGCCATCCGCGCCGGGTCGCCGGGGAAGGGGTGGGCGAGATAACCCCAGGCGAGGAGCACCGCTAGCGCCGCGGCGGCCATGAGGACGACGATCGTCTGCGCGATGCGTCCGCCCGGTAGGTCGCCGCGCCGCAGGTGCTCGAGGCCGCACGCCCCGAGGTAGGCGAGGCCGAAGCCGACGACGAGGCCGAGCCGCGGAGTGGCGACGGCATGCGCCGCCGGGAGCGAGGTCAGGAGGCGCTCGACGAAGGGCGGCCGGGCGAGGACGAAGAGGCCCGCGGCCGTCGCCACGGCGATCGCCCCCTCCTGGGGAAACCGCCGCCGCGCGGCGAGAGAGACGAGGACCACGAGGAGGGTGGCGGTGCCGGCGAAGCCGCTCGCGTCCTCGTTGGTGTTGTGGGCGCCCCAGTAGTCGTTGAACCGGCTGTTGCCGAAGGCGTTCGGCGCCGCGATGGGGAGGAGCCGCGCCGTGTAGCCGCCGGCGGTATCGGTCGTGGCCGCGGCGGTCGGCGCCGTGAGGCTCGCCGCGCGGAGGCTTCGCGGGAGCGCGTGCGCCGCGGGAAGCAGGTGCGGGCCGGCGATGCCCGCCGCGACCACGAGGGCGAGCGCGGCGTCGCGGAGGAGCGTCCGCCTCGTCCCCGCCGGCCGGCGGCGGAGGAGGTCGGCGAGGAAGAGGGCGGCGAGAGCGAGCGCGTAGGCGATGGTCTCCGGATGACCGGCGAGGAGGATCGCCGTGGCAGCCGCACACAGCAGAAAACGGTCGCTCCGGCCGCCCACCTGATCGCAGCGCACGAGGGCATAGAGGAGGAGCGGCAGGAGCGCCGCGGCGTTGGCGAGCGGCCAGCCGACCCAGAGGAGGACGAAGCCTCCGAGCCCGAAGGCGAAGGCGCCGGCGGCCGCCGAACCGGCGGCGAGGCCCTGCCGGCGGAGCAACAGGAAGGTGAAAGTGAGGGCGACGAGGACGCGCAGAGCGGCAGTCACCCCGGCGGCGCGCGGATAGGGGAGCGGATAGCCGGCGAGGACGAGCGGCTGGAGCGCCTGCGCCTGCGAGTCGGCGAGGAGCGGAATCCCGGCCCCCACCCGCGGGTTCCAGAGCGGCCAGCGCCCCTCGCGCCAGGCGGCGCGAACGGCCACCGCCGACGGCGCCACGAGGGTGATGAGATCGCCCTGCAGCGGGTTGCCGTGCGGGACGGTGGGAGCCAGCTGCCGAAACGGCGCCTGCCCGCGGAGATCGTCGAGCGGCAGCAGGATTTTGCCGCCGAAGAGGACCGGACCGAAGAGGACGAGGAGCGCCGCCGCGAACGCGGCCCGAACGAGCGCCGGCACCGGGTCGTACCAGCGCCGGAGTGCGGCGTTGAGGAGGACGAAGAGCAGCGCGAGATAGAGGCCTGGAAGGAGATCGACCGGGCTCCACTCGGGCATCGGGCGGGAGTCTAGCGCGCCGGCAACCCCGTGCGGCCGCCCTCTCGAATGCGCTCGGTCAGCCGATAGACGCCGGTCGAAGGATTATCGCCCAGGCGACCGGCGCCCTCACACCGACGGTCGAGCTGGCGAGCGCGGTCCACCGCGGCCCAATAGTGCGGCTTGAGTCGCTCGAAGGGCAGTGCCTTGTTGTATTCCGGCAGGTGGCGTTTCAGGCTCCTGCGTGCCTCGTTTCGTTCGAGGAATGCCCATTGCTCCTGAAAATGAACCAGCGCCCACAGCTCGAAGCAAGGGTTCGAGACGGCGAGCTCGACACCGTTGTCGCGAGCTTGTTGGCGTGCCTCGGCGAGAAAGGGGTGCTCGTCGACGTCGAAGACGCACCAGACCTCGTCGTAGGCGAGAAAGCTGTCACGTTGGCTCCTCGCTTCATGCTCGGCCTCACGCTTGATCGCCACGGCGCGCTCGACCAGCCTCTTGGGAGTCGCGCCTCCCTCTTCGATCTCCACCGCGAGGAGTGAATTGCGGAACTCGACCCGCAGGGCACGAAAGTAAGACGGCTCGGTGAGCCGGCCCTCACAGACGACGAGTATTCGAGGCCGGGGCTCCCTGCGAGCGCCGGCGCGCCGGAGCCCGCTCGTCCGGTCGCGCCTAGGCATCGCCCGCGTCCGCAGCGGGAGCGGAGGCGATGAAGGGCACGGCGCCGTAGCGCCCCTGGAGATAGCCGCGCTCGAAGTTCTCATCCCGGCGCGGTTTGAGCTCCGTCAACGGATAGAGGTGGGTCGCACCTCCGTCGTCTTTTTCGACGAACCAGATCTGGTCGCGCCGGAGGATCGGTCCGCCGAGCAGGTTGCCGAGGGGCGTCGTGTCGTGAGTATTAAAAATGAGCTGCGCTCTTTTCGGATTGCGGGCAGGATCCTGGAAGATACGGATGACCTCGAGAGCCAGCAGTGGATGGAGGCTGGCGTCGAGCTCGTCGACACAGAGGACCGCGCCCGCGTCCAGCGCCTGCAGTATCGAGCCCGCCAGGGAGAGCCAAGCACGGGTGCCGCGTGACTCGTATTCGATGGGCAGCGACAGGCCGGCGGGGCTGGCGGTCGAAGAGTGTCTGAACTCCAAGATGGTTTCGTGAAGCGGGCTCTCGTCGAGCCTCTCGAAGCTGGGCCCTAGGCTCCTCATCGCCTCGCGGAGCTGGCTGTCGAAGCGGCTCTTCAGGTCGAGATCTGTGATCCCCAGATCCGCCAGGCGCAGGAGCGCGAGGACGGCCGACTTATGGTTCCTGACGAGCTCGGCGGTGAGCCGGATACGCTCCTCTCGATTTTCGCCGTCGGCGAAGCTCAGCCTCTCCACCAGCCAGGAGTAGACCGGGGAAAGCGCAGGATGATTGTTCTCGGCAGCCGCCGACAGGAAGAGGCTGTTCCTGCGGGCGAGCGCCGAGATCCTGCGATTGTTGCCCCGCAAACTCTTGCCGAATTCGAAGGGTGCCGCCCCCTGGCTGCCGCGGTGGAACCAAAGCTGCTGACGGCGGCTCGGATAGGCATACAACCATTCTTCGCGGACCCGATCGGCGTCGAGCTCGAAGCCATACCGGTGACGCACCCCGCCGAGAAGGAAATCGATCTCGAAGCGGGAGGGCGCCATCTGGCTCTGCGGGTCGAGGAGGAAGGGCTCCTGCGGTATCGGTCCCTCGGGCCGCCACCTCCGGTGGGAATCCTCGACAGCTCTCGACAGGAATTGAATCGCCGCGAGGATGTTTGATTTGCCGGCCGCGTTGGCGCCATAGATCGCCGCGACGGGCAGGAGGTCCAGACCCAGATCGTCTTGATGGACGACTGTCTCCTGCGAGCCCGCGAGAGAGCTCGCCACCATGGAGAGCTCCTGCTCGGCTCGGAGGGAACGGAAGTTGGAGCATCGGAAACGCAAGAGCATGGCTGGACCTCTATGGCAAGGAGCATACCATTTCGCGCCGGTTTGGGCGGATTTCGCGCGCAATTCGATCCTAGATGTCGCTTCAATGGCCATTAGCCAGCTTTGGCCTGCCTTCGATCTCCTGTGCTACATTCCCGCTCGGCGGCGAAGCCGGGGTCTTCCGGAGCGCCTTCCCCGGCTCGCCCTCCTCCTCGATGCTCCGGGTCGCGCGGCAGATCTTCCATTTCCTCCCCCTCCTGGGCACGCTCACCGCGCGCGAGCTCAAGGCCCGCTACCGCGGCTCGGTGCTCGGGTTCCTGTGGTCGCTCGCCAACCCGCTCCTCCTCCTCGCCGTCTACACCTTCGTCTTCAGCGTCCTCTTCAAGCCGCGGATGGCGGGGGCGGACCCGTATGCCCTCTTCGTCGTCTCCGGCCTCTTCCCCTGGATCTGGCTCTCCACCTCGCTCCTCGAGGGGGCGATGTCGCTCATCGTCAACTCCGGTCTCATCCGCAAGTCGGCCTTCCCGGCCGAGCTGCTGCCCATGGTCGTCGTGCTCTCGAACCTCGTCCATCTCCTCCTCGCCATCCCGATCGTCGCCGCGGCGCTCGTCACCTGCTGGGTGCTCGGCTACCACGTCGGCGGCTGGGCGGCGCTGCTGCTCCCGGCGGTGATCCTCCTCGAGCTGCCGATGGTCTCCGGGCTGGCGCTCGGCTTCGCCGCCCTCAACGTCCACTTCAAGGACGTGCGCGACCTGCTGGCGAACCTCCTCACCCTCCTCTTCTTCCTCACCCCGATCCTCTATCCCGTCGCCTCGCTCGCCGGGCTGCCGGTGATCCGCTGGGTGGTGCGCCTGTCGCCCTTCACACCGTTCACCCTCGCCTACCAGGAGACGCTCTTCCACGGCAACGTGCCGCCGGCCTACCTCTGGATCCAGATGGCGGTCGTCTCCCTCGTCTGCTGGGCGGCGGGAGCGTGGCTCTTCGACCGCCTGCGCGAGACGCTCGTGGAGGCCGCGTGAAGCTCGGACGGGCGCCCGAGGGCATGGTCCCGGAGCCTGCGGCGCGACCGGACAACGCGCCGCCGCCCGACGCCATCCGCGTCGAAGGGCTGACCAAGCTCTACCGGCGGACCGCGCCGGGCGACCAGCTCCGCACGCTCAAGAGCGCCCTGGTCGAGGGGAGCCTCACCCGCAACCTCAAGCGCGAGGAGGCCATCGTCGCCCTCGATGGCATCGACTTCACCGTCCCCGCCGGCCAGGCGTTCGGGGTGATCGGCGGCAACGGCTCGGGCAAGTCGACGCTCCTGAAGCTGGTCGCCGGGATGCTCCGGCCCACCAGCGGACGGATCGCCGTCGCCGGCCGGATGGCGGCCCTGATCGAGCTCGGGGCGGGCTTCCACCCCGAGATCTCCGGGCGCGAGAACGTCTTCATCAACGGCGCCGTGCTCGGCCTGCCGCGGCGCGAGATCGCCCGCCGCTACGACGAGATCGTCGAGTTCTCCGGGCTCGCCGGCTTCATGGAGGAGCCGGTCAAGAACTATTCGTCGGGGATGTACGTGCGCCTGGGCTTCGCCGTCGCCGTGCACACCGATCCCGACGTGCTGCTGGTCGACGAGGTATTGGCGGTGGGGGACGAGGCCTTCGCCCACCGCTGCCTGCGGCGCATCGAGGAGTTCCTCGCCGCCGGCAGGACGCTCCTCCTGGTCAGCCACTCGCTCGACCTGGTGGGCGGCATCTGCGACCGCGTCCTCTGGCTCGACAACGGCCGGCAGCGCTTGGTCGACGAGCCGCGGCGGGCCATCGACGCCTACCGCCAGCAGGTCGCCGAGCGCGAGGGCGACGAGCATCGCGCCGCCAAGGAGCGGCGCGACGAGGCGGGCGCGGGCAGCGGCCGCCGCTGGGGCTCGGGCGAGGCCGAGATCGCCGCGGTGCGCATCCTCGGGGCCGGCGGCGAGGAGCGCTATCACCTGGAGTCGGGAGAGGCGGTCACCTTCGAGATCCGGGTCAACGCGGCGCAGCCGCTGGCGGATTTCGTCTTTGGCATCGCCGTCGCCACCCCGCGCCGCATCGAGTGCTGGGGCACCAACACCGACATCGAGGGGTTCGCCCCCGCCCGCCTGGCGGGGGAGTCGACGGTCCGCGTCATCTGCCCGGCCCTCCGCCTGGCGCCCGGCGAGTACGTCGTCGACGTGGCGCTCCACGCGCGCGACGGCGCGCCGTACGACTACCGGGAGGGCGTCCTCGGCTTCACGGTGACGGCGTCGGTCGCCGGCGTCGGCGTCTACGCCCCCGAGCACCGCTGGGAGTTCGGCGCCGGGATCGAGTGGGAGCCGGGCAAGGGGCCGGAGCCGCAGGGAGGGCCCTGACCATGGGCGAGCCGCCGCGGATGCCTGCGATGGCACAGATCGCGGCCATCGCGCGCCACCTCGCGAGCGTCGGCCTCGCCGCGGTCGATCCGGCGAGCCGCGTCGCCGCGGCCCTCGCCTGCGGCGCCGATCGTCCGGGGCCTGCCGCCCGCGCCGCCCGTTTCACCGCCGCCGCCGCCGTCGCTCTCGGCAAGGCCGCAGCGGCGATGGCGCGCGGCGCGGAGGGCGCCCTGCCGCCCGCGGCGCCGCGCCTCCTCATCCGCCCCCACGGCAGCCCGGCGCTCGACGATCCCGCCTGGGAAGAGCTCACCGGGGGCCATCCGGTCGCCGACGGGGCGAGCCTGGCGGCCGGCGAGCGCCTCCTCGAGTTCCTCGGCGGCCTCGGTGCGCAGGAGCGGCTCCTCGCCCTGATCTCGGGCGGGGCCTCGGCCTGCCTCGAGCGGCCGGCCGCCGGACTCTCGCTCGCCGACCTCGCGGCGACCCAGCGCGCGCTCCTCGGAGCGGGGCTCCCCATCGGCGCCGTCAACGCGGTGAGGAAGCACCTCTCGACGATCAAGGGCGGCGGCGCGCTGCGCGCCTGCCGCGCGCCGGTCCTCGCCCTCCTCCTCTCCGACGTGCCGGGCGACGACCCGGCGGTGGTCGCCTCCGGCCCCTTCGCCGCCGATCCCTCGACCTTCGCCGAGGCGGCGACGGCGGTGGCGCGGATCGGCCTGCCGGCGGCGGTCGCCGCGCACCTCGAGGCGGGCGCGCGCGGGGAGCGGCCGGAAACGCTCAAGCCCGGCGACCCGGCGCTCGCGCGCCTCACCACCCGCGTCCTCGCCGGCCCGCGGACGGTCTCCCGCGCGGTCGCCGAAGAGGCCCGCCGGCTGGGCTTCGCCGCCGACGAGGGCCCGCTCGCGGGCGAGGCCTCGGCGGCGGCGGCCGACCTCGTCGCCCGCGGCCGCCGCCTCGCCGGGGCGCGGGTCGTCCTCGCCCTGGGCGGTGAGACGGCCGTCACCCTGCCGGCCGGCGGCGGTCCGCACAGCTTCGGACAGGGCGGCCGGAATCAGGAGCTGGCCCTGGCCGCGGCGAGAGAGCTCGCCGGCCGGCGCGATGAATCGGCTCACGAGGCCGTTCTGGCCCTGGCGACCGACGGCGAGGACGCCGGGACGGGCGCCGCCGGGGCGATCGTCGACGGTCTCGCGTGGGAGGCGATGAGAGCGGCCGGGATCGATCCCGAGGCCGCCCTCGCCCGCCACGATTCGAACCGCGCGCTCGCCCTGCTGCCGGACGCCCTCCTCACCACCGGACCGACCGGCACCAACGCCGCCGACCTCGCGGTGTATATAAGAGTTCGCTCCGCCTAGCCGCACGGCGCGCCCTCCCGCCGCCGCGCTAAGTTCAATCATCCGAATGCGGTAGCATGGGCCCTCTGGCTTACAAGGAGATGCACGCGATGGCCGAGCCCGATGCCGGACTCAACGTCAAGATCGGCGACGAGGAGCTCAAGGGGCGCTATTCGAACCTCCTCCGCATCACCCACACCCGCGAGGAGTTCATCCTCGACTTCATCAACCTGGTGCCGCCGCAGGGCGTCGTCACCGCGCGCATCGTCACCAGCCCCGGCCACCTGAAGCGGATCATCCGCGCCCTCGCCGGCAATCTCGAACGCTACGAGCAGACCTATGGCTCGATCCCCGAGGCCGAGGAACCGGCCGGAGGGGACAGCGTGCACTGAGGTTGGAACAGGGATGGATGGTCTAGCCCGAGCCCGACGCGCCATCGCTTCCCTCCTCCCCGGACTCCTGTGGCTCGCCTGCCAGTCGGCGGCGCGGCCGCAGGCGACGGGGGCGGTCGAGGAATGGGCCGAGGGACCGGCGCGCTGGCTGATCCTCCCGGACGACGCGAAGCAGCTCCATCGCGTGCGCACCAACCAGGAGGCGGTGGCCTTCATGGAGTCGTTCTGGCAGCGCCGCGACCCCAATCCCGGCCAGCCGGGCAACCCCTTCGTGCAGATCTTCTACCAGCGGGTCGAGGCCGCCGACCGCCTCTACGCCGAGGAGGGCACCCGCGGCAGCCTCACCGACCGCGGCCGGGCGCTGGTGCTGCTCGGGCCGCCGCCGCTCCTCGCCTACGGCCAGAAGCCGGCCGCCTCCTGGGAGCCCGGGCGGGAGGGGAAACCGCTCGTCCAGACCCACAAGGTCCAGGTCGAGACCTGGACGTACCACGAGGCGGACCTCACCCCGGCCATGGTGGCGCTGTTGAAGGCCGAGGGGCGCGTGCCGGAGGTGAGCCTCGTCTTCGTCGCCGGGCCGCGCACCTTCCTCATCGAGGGCGGCAGGCTCCTCGACCTCGCCGCGCGGGCCGCCGTCCGCGACAGCGGCCGCTGAGGGTCCGGCCGCTCAGAAGTTCCAGCCGGCGACCAGCTTCAGACGGTTGAAGTCGCCGCCCGTCGCCGTGATCTGACCGAACACCTGACCGCTCGCCGCGGGCCACTCGAGCCCGACCGCCGCCGCGGGCTCGACGAGAAACTCGCTGCCGCGGTGGTGGCCCTGGTCGATCGAGCCCAGGGTGATGCCGCCGCCGGCGTAGAAGGTGGTCCGGGCGTCGAGCGGGATGCGGTAGTAGACCGGCACCGTGACGTCGACGCTCGTCTGCCCGCCGCCGGCGCCGACCTCGAGGTCGGGCTGGAAGCGCAGGCGGGGGACGAACTCCCCCAGGTTCAACTGGAACCCGCCGACGAACTGGCCGGGCGAGAAACCGGCGCCGGCGCGCACGCCGAAGCCACGGAAGGCGATGTCCTGCGCCGCGGCGGGCTCGGCGAACGCGGCGAACCCCCCGAACACGGCGGTCACCGCGAGCGCGGCGGCGAGCAGCGGACTGGCACAAAGACGTCTCATCATCAGGGCTCCTCGAGTCTCTCGGTCAACGCGGCGCTACCCGGCGCGGTTCGCCGGGCCGCCCTTGGCCCTGATGCGAGCGGTGTGCCACGACGGGGCCGCGCTACGCCGTCCACGCCGCCGACGCGCGTGCCATTCGCGACCGGCGCCACGACATTCTGACGCTCCGCGGCGGGGACAGACACCATGCCCAGAGACACCGCGACCCGCCTCCGCGGGCGCGGGCGGGCGGGTCGAGGTGGACGGAGGCTGCTACTTCTTGACGCCCAACAGCTCGACCTCGAAGATGAGGGTCGAGTTGGGCGGGATCACGCCGCCCACCGCGCGGTTGCCGTAGGCGAGGCCGGGCGGGATGGTGAGCTTGCGCTTGCCGCCCACCTTCATGCCGGCGACGCCCTTGTCCCAGCCCTCGATCACCTGGCTGGCGCCGAGGCGGAAGGTGAAGGGCTGATTGCGGTCGACGCTGGAGTCGAACTTCTTGCCGTCGGTGAGCCAGCCGGTGTAGTGGACCGTCACCGTGTCGCCGGACTTCGCCTCGTCACCGTCCCCGACCTTCTGGTCGACGTACTTCAATCCCGAGCTGGTGACCACTTCCTTGCCTTCGGGCTTGTCCATGGCGGGCTTCTCCTTCTTCTCGGTCGGCTTGTCTTGCGCGAGGAGGCGCGCGGGTACCCAGGAGCTGGCGATCAGCGTTGCGGCGGCGAGCAGGATGCGGAGCTTCGTGCGTGCCATGTCGGTTCTCCTCTCGAGGCGAACGACGTCGATTCTGCCGTGAGGCGGCGATTCTACGTCAATCCGCCCGGCGCACCACCCGCCCGCCCTTGACCACGGCCGCCACTGGGTTGATGCCGTAGTGGTAGACGAGGTGGAGCAGGTTGGGGGCCGCGAGGAGCAGGAGGTCGGCGCGCTTCCCTGCCTCGATGGTGCCGATCTCGGCGCCCAGGCCGAGCGAGCAGGCGGCGTTCAAGGTCGCCGCGGTGAGGCTCTCCGCGAGCGTCAGCCCGAGCTTGAGCACCGCCAGGGTGATCACCATCGGCATCGACTCGGTGTACGAGGAGCCGGGGTTGCAGTCGGTGGCGAGCGCTACCGGCACCCCCGCCTCGACGAGGCGGCGCGCCGGCGCGTAGCGATCCTTCATGAGAAAGAAGCTGGTGCCGGGGAGGAGCACCGCCGTGACGCCACTCTGCGCCAGCGCTTCAACGCCGCGGTCGGAGACCGCCATCAGGTGGTCGGCGGAGAGCGCGCCGAGCTCGGCGGCGAGGAGGGCGCCTCCCGAGTCGGCGAACTCGTCAGCGTGGAGGCGGGGCCGGAGGCCGGCCGCGGCCCCCGCCGCGAGCACCCGGCGCGACTCCTCGACCGAGAAGACGCCGCGCTCGCAGAAGACGTCGCAGAAGCGGGCGAGCCCGGCCGCGGCCACCGCGGGAACGATCTCGCCGCAGACGAGGTCGACGTAGCGCCCGCGGCCTGCTTCATCCTTTCGATACTCCGCCGGAACCTCATGGGCGGCGAGGAGCGTCGGCACGAGGTCGACCGGGTGATCGGCGGCGGCGCGGGCGATGGCGCGGAGCTGCTTCATCTCGGGGTCGAGCGCGAGGCCGTAGCCGCTCTTCGCCTCGGCGGTGGTCGTCCCCCACGCGAGCATGAGGTCGAGGCGGCGGCGGACGTTCGCCACCAGCTCCTCCTCGCTCGCCCGGCGCGTCGCGGCGACGGTCGAGAGGATGCCGCCGCCCGCCGCGGCGATCTCCTGATAGGTCGTGCCGGCGAGGCGGGCCGCGAACTCCTCCTCGCGGCTCCCCGCCCAGGGGAGGTGGGTGTGCGGGTCGACGAAACCGGGGACGAGGGTGCCGCCGCGGCCGTCGAGGCGCTCGACGTCCGCAGCCGGCGGCAGCTCGCCGAAGCGCCGCACCCGCTCCTCGCGCGGGCCGGCGAAGGCGATCCGCCCCTCCCGGCAGAGCACCTCGACGCCCGTCAGGCGCGCCACCTGCCCCTGCTCGGCGCCGCGCCGGGGCGACGACCCGAGCGGCGTCGCCACCTCGGCGAGGTTCTCGATCAGCAGCGTAGGGGTCGGCTTCGAGCCGGAGTCGGTCATGGCGCGAGCGCGGGGGAGAGACCGACCGCCTGCCGCCCCAGCGCGCGGACCTCGCTCTCGGCCCAGGCCGCCACCTCGTCCCAGGCGAGCGGGCTCGAGAGCGACGGCATGGGCTCGCCCGCGGTCCCCGAGAGGTCGGCGAGACCTTTGAGGGCCTGCAGCGGGAAGTCGCGCACGTGGCCGAACTTGTCGGCCGCGCGCGCCAGGAGCTCGGCCAAGGGCAGCTCGCGGCAGAGGAGGTAGAGGTCGACGAAGTCGCGCTTCTGCCCGCGGCTGATGATGGCCGCGATCTTCATCAGCCCGAGGTCGACGGCAGAGGCGACCTGGAGGTCGCCCAGCTCCTCGCAGGGCTCGGCGAGCGGGTAGGGGTAGTAGAAGAACCGCAGGCCCGCGCCGGCACCCGCGTCCGAGAGGCGAGCGAAGAGATAGCCGTCGCGCGCGGTCTCGACCTCGGTCGCTGGATCGAGGGCGAGAAGCTCCTGCAGGAGATCGCGTCGCTCGGGACCGGCCAGCCGGTTGGTGCCCGTCATCAGGTCGAGGTCGCGGACCGGCCGGTGGCCGAGGTAGAGGGCGAGCGCCGCCGAGCCGGCGAGGTAGAGATCCTCGGCGAACGGGCGGACCGCGAGCCGCGCGGCGAGGTCGCGCGCCGGCGGGGCCAGCGCGCCGGGATGGGCGAGCGTCAAAGGGGCCATAGCGCGGCCGACTCGGCCGGCTCGGGGGTGCTCGCGGCCGGTCCGAGCACGAGCCGCCAGAAGGCGCCGCTCCGGCGCGAGAGCTGGCGGCCGCCGCGCCGCGCGACCCAGGCGGCCGCCTCGGCCTCGGGGAGGGAGCCGAAGAGCCACGCGAGATCGGCGCCGTCGCCGTCCTCGAGCAGGCGGCCGATGACGAAGGGCGCCGCGGCGGCGAGGTCGAGAGCGTCGAGCGGATAGTCCGGGAACAGCCGCCGGGCAGCCGGCGGCGGTACGGCAGAGGTCAAGCCGAGCCTTCCCGCCGCTTCCTGGTCAGCGTGTGGACCGTCGCCGTCGCCCGCTCGTCCTCGGTATCGGCCTCGAGGATGCGCTGGAAGAGGTCGATCGTGTTCTTGAACTTCATCTGCAGCTCGCGGCGCATGGTGCGCATCTCGGTGATCTTCGCCTCGAAACGGGTGGCCTGCTCGATCGCTTGCTCGACCATGCGGTCGGCGGCGATCTCGGCCTCTCTCACCATCAGCTCGGCCTCGCGCCGGGCGTTGGCGGTGATCTCGTCGGCGACCTTCTGCGCCTGGAGGAGAGTCTGCTGGAGCTGGTGCTCGCGGTGCTCGGTCTCCTCGAGGCGCTGGCGGTAGTAGCGGTTCTCGCGCTCGGCCTTATCGACCTGCGTCGCCTTGGCGGCGAGCTCCTCGGCCACCAGCGAGAGGAAGCTCTCCACCTCGCTCGGGTCGTAGCCCCGCATCTTCTGGGGGAAGCGCATCTTCTGGACGTCGAGCGGGGTGAGCGCCATGCGAGTTCTCCTGGTCGATCCACGGCAGCGAGACGACCGCGCGGCCGCTTGCGGTGAGCCCTCTCAGCGGATAAAGGGATGCACATCTTACCATGTCGAGAGGCGAAAGCCTTTCCCCTGGCCTACTTAGCCCTGGCCCGGGGCGCCGCCGGAGGTCACGCCGGCGGCTTGGCTCGCCTGCCGAAGAGGGCGGTGCCGACGCGGACGTGGGTGGCGCCCTCTTCGACGGCGACCGCGTAGTCGCCGCTCATCCCCATCGAGAGGTGACCGGGGAAGCCCCGCCACTCCGGCCGCGCGGCGAGCTCGTCGCGCAGCTCGCGCAGCCGGCGGAACCACGGGCGCGAGGCCTCGGCGTCCTCGCCCTGGGGCGGGATGGCCATCAGGCCGACGATCCTCAGGTTGGCCAGCGCGGCGAGCGGAGCGACGGCCTCGGCGAGCCCGTCGAGGGGGAAGCCGTGCTTCGAGCCCTCGCCGCCGAGGTTGATCTCGAGAAAGCCGTCGAGCCGGCAGCCCCGCTCCGCCGCCTCGCGGTCGACCGCCTGCGCGATCTTCGGCCGGTCGATCGAGTGGATGGTCGAGAAGAGGTCGAGGGCCTGCCGGACCTTGTTCGACTGCAGGGGACCGATGAGGTGCCATTCGATCACCGCCGGCAGCTCGCGGCGCTTGGCCGCGGCCTCCTGCACACGGTTCTCGCCGAACACCCGGAGGCCCGCTTCCCAGGCGGCGCGGAGGACGCCGACCGGCTGGACCTTGCTGGCGCCGACCAGCACGACCTCCTCGAGACGGCGGCCGCTCCGCGCGCAGGCCTCGGCGATCGAGCGGCGCACGGCGGCGAGCCGCGCGGCAACGCCGTCGTCGTCGCTCATGACGGCCCGCGGCGTCGCGAGTCGCCGCGGCTCGTCAGACGGGGGCCTCCTCGAGGTAGAGGATGCGCTTGCAGCTGTCGCACTGGACGAGGCTGCCGTCGTTCCGGATCTCCACCACCACCTGCGGCCGCACCCGGTAGTTGCAGGCGCCGCAGTGCCACTCGCGCGGGCCGCGGCCGGGCCGCTCGAGCAGGCGGATGGGCGCCAGGGCGCCGCCCGGATGGCGCTCGCGGATGCGCTCGTACTGCGCCACGAGCCCCCTCGGCAGGCGGTCCTTGAGGATCGCGGTCCGCTCGCTGAGCTCGTCGACCTGCCGCGCCACGGCGGGCTTCTCGCCCTCCCACCGCTCGAGCTCCACGGCGTAACGCTCCTCGATCTCGCGGAAGCTCTCGCGCTTCTCGGCGAGCTCCCGCTGCGTCTGGTCGAAGCGCTCGATCAGCGACAGC
Organism: Thermoanaerobaculia bacterium; assembly: GCA_036560825.1. Classification (GTDB taxonomy): domain Bacteria; phylum Acidobacteriota; class Thermoanaerobaculia; order Multivoradales; family UBA5704; genus DATBQN01. Next base: position 4,965 of record DATBQN010000250.1, on the reverse strand, counting down.
GCCTGCTCCTCGGACGCGGCGATCTGAGCCTTCGCGGTGTCGATCTCCTGGAGGAGCGCGCCGTACTCCCGCTGGGTGCTCACCCGGTTGATCTGCTGCTGGTACTTCTTGAGCTTCTCCTGGGCGTCGCCGATCGCCGCCTCGGCGGCGCGGCGGTCGTGGGCGAGCGCCTCGGCGCCCGCCTCGAGCGCCTCGATCTCCAGGCGCCGTGCCGCGTGCTCCTCGTGGAGCTCCTTCATCCAATCTGGAATGCCATGCAGGCGCCGCTCGGCGGCCCGGAGCTGGTCCAGGGCCCCCTGCAGCTCCACGATGGTTTCGAGGTGCTGGGTCATCGTAAGCATCCACTCCTCTCGACGGTCGACCGTCCAGAAACAAAGAAGGGTGCCTCTCTCGAAGCACCCTTCGCGTACACGACTTCCCCTCGCGGGGATGTGGGATCTTGGTCTTTTCTCCTGGTCTCCAACCCGAACTCCCTCGAATCGGTGGGTCCACCTGGATTCGAACCAGGGACCTGCCGGTTATGAGCCGGATGCTCTAACCGCTGAGCTATGGACCCAGGGCGAGAGCCCTCTAGGGCGGTTTGTCAGTATATCAGCGTGGCGGGAGGGAGCGCTCGCGGGCCTCGTCGGCGGGGGTGCTCTCCTCGGGAAGGAAGCTCCGCCATGCCGCCTCCAGGCGAGCGGCGAGCGCCACCTGGCGGGCGGCGTCCGCGAGCGGCCGGCTGCCGGCCCTCCCCTCCCAGCGCCGCAGCGACAGGCTGACCGCGCCGCCGGAGAGCGGCCGCGCGGCGTCGAAGGCCGCGGCCAGCCGGGCGAGCCCGGCGGGCGGGGCGAAAGGCGGCCGGAGGGGCCGGGTCATGCTCTCGAAGCTGGCGCGGTAGACCTCGCGGGTCGGTGCCGCGAAGCGCGTCTCCCGGAGGAGCTGGTCGTCGCCGTCGAGGAGAGAGACGCGGTTCGCCCCGCCCGAGAGATAGAGCTCGGAGAGGACCGGCGCGGCGCCGCCGGCGGAGCTCCGGAAGAGGCTGGGGGCGACCGCCGGGGCCGTCTCCATCCCGGCGGCCTCGAGGAGGGTCGCGAAGAGCCGCTGGGTCGCCGGCCGCGCGCCGCGCGGCACGGCGATCCGGCGCGCCGTCCCGGCCGGCAGCTTGATCGCGAGCGGCACCTCGATCAGCTCGCGGCCGAGGCCGCCGCCGGTCAGCACGCGCCCGTCCTCGCCCAGCGCCTCGCCCTCGGCCGAGGTGACGACGAGGAGCGTCCGCCCCCATTGGCCGCTCGCCTTGAGGGCGTCGAGGAGGAGTCCCAGCCGCATGTCCGCCCAGACGACGCTCAGCAGGTAGAGCGCCCGGTAGGACTCGCGATCCTCGCCGGCGAGCGGTCTTGCGGGATCGGCGAACTCCGCCAGGTCGTCGGCGTCGGCGCTGCGCGGCAGACCGCCCGGCAGCTCCCGCTGGAGGGCGTCGGGGAGGGCGTCGCGGAGCCATGGCCGCCGCACCCACGGCACGTGGGGCTCGGGGAGGTGGATCCAGACGAGCTCGCGCCCGCCCGTCAGGTGCTCCAGCCGGGCGACGGCGGCGTCGCCGTCGCCCAGGGCGGTCAGCTCGTCGAAGCCGCGGCCGTAGCCGAAGCGCGGCGTCAGCCAGGGGCCGGAGGAGAAGCCGCGGGTGCGGTACCCGGCCGCCTTGAGCGCCTCCGGCAGGGTGAGGAGGTCCCAGGAGAGCGCCGGCCGCTCGGCGTCGATCGCCTGGTGCTGCCAGGGCCGCAGCCCGGTCCACAGCGACGCCATCGACGGCACCGTCCAGGATGACGGCGCGACGGCTCTCCCTGCCCAGTCGGCGCCGGCGGCGAGGCGGTCGAAGTTGGGCGTCAGCCCTTTCTCGCCTCCCAGGGCACCGACGACGTCGGCGCGCAGGCCGTCGCAGGTGACGAGGACGATCGGCCCGCGGTCGGATTCTGATAGAGGGCTCGCCGGCTGGCGCCGGCAGCCGGTCCCGATCAGGAGGGCGAGGACGAGGGTTGACGCGGCGGTCAGGGCGAGCGGCCCCCGGCGTGCAAGGCCGCGCCAGCCCACGGCCTAGCCGGCTTGCGGATAGAGCTGGCGGTAGCTGTCGGAGAGCACCAGGATCCGCTTGACGTAGGTCTTCGACTCCTCGAGGTCGAGCCCCTCGAGGAAGCGATCGACCTCGCCGCCGCGCTCGCGCCACAGCCGCTTGATGCGGAAGGGGCCGCCGTTGTAGCCGGCGAGGGCTAGCTCCAGGTTGTCGTCGAACATCGACAGCACCTGGCGGAAGTAGGTCGTCCCGAGCTGCAGGTTGTAGGACGGATCGGTCAGCCGGTCGGGCGTGAAGGACACCCCGAACTGGTGCGCCAGCTCGCGCGCCGTGCCCGGCATGAGCTGCATCAGCCCGCGGGCGCCGGCCCGGCTGGTGGCGCCGGAATCGAAGCCGCTCTCCTGCCGGATCATGCCGTAGACGAGGGAGGCGGGAAGGCGGTTGCGCGCCGCCCAGCTCCGCACCGGGTCCTGGTAGTCGAGCGGGTAGTAGAGGCGGAGCGCCTCCTGCGGCACGCCCGCCTGGTAAGGCGAGCCGAGGGCCGGGAAAGCGGCGCGGATGGCGAGCATGCTCTTGCGGCGCTCGCCCCGCCGGGCGAGCACCAGGGCATCCAGGCCGGCGAGCGCCCGCGGCTGCGCGCTGGGCCGCACGAGGTCCATCTCGGAGAGCGCCAGGTCGTCGAGCCCGAGATCGGAGAGCAGGCGCGCGCGCTCGAGCACCGGGTCGTTCGGCCAGGGCTCGGGCCGCGGGTCGACCGCCAATCGCGCCTGCGCGTGAGCCTGCCCGGTCAGACGCACCTGCGCGTTGCGGCGATAGAGGTCGGCGGTGTCGGCGCCGGCGAGCTCGCCGTAGAGCTCCTGGGCCCGCGCGCTCTCGCCCAGCGCCTCGAAAGCGCGCGCCGTCCAGTAGCGGCCGCGCCGCGCGTTGCCGTCCTCGGGGTAGAGGTCGGCGAGCTCGGTCCAGTAGCCCACCGCGCCCGAGTAGTTGCGGCGGGAGTACTCGCGCCAACCGAGCGCCCAGAGGTGGGCGGCGCCCGTGGTGTCGGCCGGATCGAGGACGCGGAGCTGCTTGAGGGTCTCGATCGCGCGGTCGAAGAGCTCGGACTCGGCGAAGTCGGCGTAGAGCGCGCGCAGGGCCTTCGCCGCGAGCTCGGGCTCCGCCCCCGACTCGATCACCCGGCGCAGGTGCTGGACGGCGATCTGCTGGAACGACTTGCGGTCGGCCGCCGGGAGATTGGCGCGGCCGCGGTGGGCGGCGGCGACGTCGCTCGCGGCGCGCGCCCTCGCCCACTCGAGGCGCGCCTGCGCCGCGCGGTCGTCCGTGGCGAGCGGCGAGAGGAGCGCGAGCGCCTCGAGGCCGAGGTGGTCGCGGGTCAGGATGTCGGCTTTGAGGACGTGCCACTCGACGTCGCGGTCGCGCGCGCGGACCGCTTCGAGGGCGGTGAGCGCGGAGGTGCCGAGATCGAGCGCGAGGAGCGAGCGGGCGCGGCTCTCGAGCTGCGCCGTCGAGAGGAGAGCGGACCAGTCGATCCCGGTGTCGGAATTGCCGCGGCCGCGGAAGATCTCGGCGACCTGCAGGCGCGCCGCCTCGGCCGGCGACTGGACGAGGAGGCGGCGCGCCGCCTCCTCCTGCCGGGCGCGATCGCCCGTCGCCCCGGCGATCTCCCAGGCGAGGCCCTCGAGCTGCGCCGCCGGCTCGCCGGCGAGCTTGCGGTCGCGCCCGCGCTGGATCATCTCGAAGGCGCGGGAGGCGTTCCTCTGTCCCCAGGCGAGCGTCGCCGCCTTGACCAGGGCGCGCGGCGCGAGCGGCGAGCCGGGGTAGTCGCCGAGGAGCTTGGCGAGCGCCGCCTGGGCGAGGAGCGCGTGACCGTTCGCCGCCGCGCTGTCGGCGAGGAGGAGGAGCCGCCAGTCCTCGAGCACGCCGCCCGGGTCGGCGGCGGCGAAGAGGCGCTCCTCGGCCGGGGCCACCCGCTCGCAGGCGTGGGCGTAGAGCCCCGAGACGAGGCGCGCGAAGGTGGCGTCGGGCCGGGGGCGCGCGAGGAGCGGCGCCAGCGCCTGATCCGCCGTCGCGCAGTCGTGCCGGCGGAGAGCGGCGGCCGCCGCGGCGTAGGTGCGGGCGAGATCGCGGTTGCGCTCGGGCCGCGCGGCGGTGGTCAGAGCGGCGCCCGGCGCGGGCGGGCCGGCAGGGGTTGCCGCCGCAACGGGGGACGGCGGCGGAGCGGCCGCCGCCGGCGCGGAGAGCGGCGCGGCGCCGAGGACGAGGAGCGGCAGGGTGAGCAGACGGAGGACGGTCGAGCGGGAACGATGTGCGAGGACGGCGATACAGCTCACGATGACTCCAATGACCGCGGCCGGCGATGGCCGCGGGTTGACGGCTCAGATGCCCAGGGCCTTCGAATCTCCCGCGGCCAGGATGCGCACCAGCTCCTGGTAGAAGTAGTCGGTGGAGCGCAGGACCCGCGGATCGACCCGCTCCTCGTACATCTGGCGCGAACGGTCGATGTCCTCTTTCAGGCGCTCGTAGAGATCGCGGTTGCGCCGTCCCTCGTCGACCTGCTCCTCGTTGTAGAGCTTGATCTCGGAGACCAGCAGGCGGGCGAGCCGCCGCGCCTCCTCGTGCAGCGCCTCGTCGTCGGCCGCCACGTTGACGCGGGTCGTCGCGAACGCCCAGCCGGGGCCCTGCACGCCGGAAGGCGGCCGCACCTCGGGATTGACGATGGGGTTGGCCACCGTCCGCGCCTCCTCGCGCGCGCCCGTCCCGCCCGTCGCTCCGGTGACGACCGGAGCGGTGGGAGCGGGGGGAGCGACCGGGCGGAGGACGCCGGGATGGGTCTCGTCGTTCTCGTCGGCGGGCTCGCTCGCGGCCGGAGCGGACGGAGGGGTCGGAGCTGGGGGCGGCGGCGCCGGCTCGGCCTTGGC
>DATBQN010000249.1:0-1529 GCA_036560825.1 Thermoanaerobaculia bacterium | reverse complement strand
CCACAACCCGGCGCAGTACAACGGCTTCAAGCTCAGCCGCCACGGGGCGCTGCCGGTCTCGGGCGACGGCGGCATCGCGGTGATGGAGAAGAGGATCGCGGCGGGCGACCTGCCGGCCGCCGCCGAGCGCGGCGCCGTCACTCCGGGCGAGGTCATGGGCGAGTACCGCACCCACATCCTCGCCTTCCTGCGCCGGCCCGACGGCGCCCGGCGCCTCAAGGTCGCCGTCGACGCCGCCAACGGCATGTCCACCCTCTACCAGCCGATCCTCGAGGCGATGGACGTCGAGCTCGTCCCACTCTACTTCGGCCTCGACGGCACCTTCCCCAACCACGAGGCGAACCCGCTCAAGGAGGAGAACCTCCGCGACCTCGAGGCGCTGATCCGGACGAGCGGCGCCGACCTGGGCATCTCTTTCGACGGCGACGCCGACCGCGGGGCGTTCGTCGACGAGCAGGGGCGCGCGGTGGGGAGCGACCTCATGACCGCCCTGATCGGCGGCGAGCTCCTCGCCCGCGAGCCGGGGAAGGCGGTGGTCTACGACCTGCGCTCGTCGCGCGCCGTCGCCGAGTACATCCGGGAGTCGGGCGGCGTGCCGGTGCGCGACCGCGTCGGCCACTCCTTCATGAAGGCGACGCTCCGCGAGCGCGACGGCATCTTCGGCGGCGAGCTCGCCGGCCACTACTACTTCCGCGACCATTACTACGCCGACTGCGCGCTCCTCGCCGCGGTCGAGGTGCTGAACCTCCTGTGGAAGAAGGGCGCGCCGCTCTCGCAGCTCGTCCAGCCGCTGCGCCGCTACGCCAAGAGCCCGGAGATCAACTTCGTCGTCGCCGACAAGCAGGGCACGATCGCGCGCCTCGCCGACCGCTACCAGGACGCCCAGATCGACTACCTCGACGGCATCACCCTCTCCTATCCCACCTGGTGGGCGAACGTCCGCCCCTCGAACACCGAGCCCTATCTCCGCCTCGTCGCCGAAGCGAAGACCCCCGCCGAGCTCGAGGAGCGCAAGGCCGAGCTGTTCACGATCCTGGGGAAGCCCGAGGAATAGGCGCCGCGGCGGCGATCTCCAAAAGAAACAGCCCCCGTTTCCGGGGGCCGTTGGCCCGGCGGGACTAACGCCGGGGCTGTTCAACTGCTGACATTAGACCGGCTTACGTGCACGATATTCGGCCGGCGCGCCAGATCAGCCTGCGACGGCGGCGAAGCCGAGCTGCAGGCCGTCCCTCGCCACGCCGCCGCGGGCGTAGCGGCTCAGCGGCGTGACCTCCACGTCGCGCCGGGCCGCGGCCTTCGCGGCCGCCGCGCCGTCGAGCCCGCAGACCAGCCGGCCGGCCGTCTGCAGCCCCGCCTCGACCTCCGAGATCTCGAGCAGCCCAGCGAGCTGCTCCCTGGCGCGCTCGAGGAGCACCGACAGGCGCTCCGCGTACACCTCCCTCATCCGCCGCACGTGACGCCCAAAGTGCCCGGCGGCGATGAAGTCGGCGAGCGCCGCCTGCTCGAGGAGCGGCGCGTGCCGGTTGGTG
>DATBQN010000248.1:0-4428 GCA_036560825.1 Thermoanaerobaculia bacterium | reverse complement strand
TGCCGATCGCGGCGTTCGAGATATTGGCGGGATCGATGGTTCCCGCGGAGCCGGTCGTGGTCCAGAGCTGGCCGGCGCTAGCAGCGGAGAGGATCAGGAAGAAAGCGAAGACGGTGAGCATGACTGTACGCACAGGAACTCCTTTCAAAGATGTCCTTCTACAAGCCGGTACGGTTGGAAATCGACGACAGGCTGCGGACGATTCGGATCGCCCCCTATGCTGTCTACCGATCGGGCCGCCTCTCCTAGTGTGCCACGACTCTATAACTTAGGCAAATATAGACGGATTGTGCAGATGGCCGGCACGCGCCGGGTCGGGTCGCGTGGTAGCTTTTTCCTCCCGTGGAATCAGGCTCTCGATCGGGCGGCGGACGGGACGGCCGCGGAGACCCCGCCGGCCTTCCGGACGGGCACGAAGCCTCCGCCCCCATCGCCAGCCGCGCCCTCCTCACCCCGGGTCCGCTCGCTCCGCTCTCTCACCTCGGCGTCACTCTCCTGCGCCACGTCGCCGCGACGGGCCTGCGCTACTCGCTCTACCAGCTCGGCCTGCCGATGCCCGAGGCGCCGCCGGTCCGCATCGTGCGCCTACGGCTGTATCTGGATGAGGGGAAGCTGGGGGCATTGCTCGCGGGAGCCCCGGGCGGCGAGGCGGTCGCGCAGGCGCTGGTCGACCCCGGCGGCGCGGGCGGCATCGAGGATCGCGGCGGCCTGGCGCGAGCCGCGCGCGGCCTCGCATCGACCTTCGCCTTTCACCGCGCTCGCCTGCGGCTCGTTCCTCGCCGGCTGCCGCGCCGGCTCGCCGCCGCGCCGGCGGGCGCGCCGCCCGCGGACGCGCTCTCGGCCTTCGAGACCGGCGTGGACCACGTGCTCCGTGCGACCAACGACGCGCTCCTCGCCGATCTCGTCGCATCCCTCGATCGGCGGGCGCGCCGCGCTCGCCTGGCGCGACGGGGCAACGGCTCGGCGGCACCCCCCGCCATCACCCCGGCCGCCCACCGATTCCTCTCCGGCCAGGCGCCCCATCGCGGCGCCGATCTCGCCCGCTTCGGCGCGCCGGATCTTCGCGCGCCTTCCTGGGCCGAGCGGCCCGACCTCGCTGCGGCCGCGCGCCGCGCCCTCGAAGGCTGGCCGCTCCCGCCGGTCGATTCCCTGCGCGGCCGTTTTCGCGAGACCTATCGCGCCGCGCTGACGCTCCTCGCCCCGCTCGTCCGCGCGCTCGCCGAAGGCGCGACCGCGCGCGGCCTCCTCGACGCCCCGGACGACGCCTTCTTCCTCCCCTTCGATCTCCTGGGCGACCTCGCCTGCGAGCACCGGCTCACCTGGATGGAGGCGGCGGTCGCCGCGAACCGCGCCGAGCACGACTCCCTAAGGAAAGCCGCCGAGCCGCTCGAGATCCTCGCTACCGGCCAGGAGACGACGCCCGACGCCGGCGAGCGGGCGGAGTGGGACTTGGCGCCGCTCCTGCCGCTGCCGTGAAAGGCCGGCATCGGGGCTCTAGCCGAGGAGGACGGACGTCTCGCCAGGTATCGGGGCGTGGAACGCGAGCACATCCTCGATATGGATCTCCCAGCAGTTATCCGGGCTCGGACGGATCGTCGTGACCCGAACCCGCGATCTCGGCACCTTGAGCGAATAGATATCAGGATCCTGCCCAGCGGCACGGTTCATCAGCTTCAGCTCATAGTGATCGCGCCCGGGATCACGCCGCGGGTGGTGGAAGTCCAGCTCGAGGGCCCCTTCTCGGAACTCGGCGTGCTTCAGGTAGAGACCGTCGCGGTGGAAGAGCGAGCAGTACTCGGGCTCGGAGGCCAGCAGGGAACGGAAACGCCGCGCATCGGCTCCCAGGAGATGGAGGAGAGTTCGGCGTTCGAGCCCCGTGCGGCAAAAGATTCGACGCAGATACGGCGCGAGCGGCAGGCGGTCGGGGACCACGACTTCTGCCATCCTGGCGTCGAGAATGCGTGGCCCTTCGTCGGAGCGGCATGGCCCATCGTGATAAACGTCGTCGAAGGGGATCGTGGCGAAGAATGCGTCGTCGTTACCGATCTCGCGAATCCGCGAGAGCTTCCCTTGCGAGAACGCGGTGCCGTCCCGAGTGAGGACTTCCATGGCGTCGAAGGCGAACAGGATCGGGATCGACATGTGGTTCCTGTCGCGATACGGATCGCCGATGCACTTGATCCCCTCGGTCTTGAGATGGAACGCGTTGCGGGGCCGGAAGTAGAGCCGTGCGAAATCGTGCGCGCGGAGGTTGTGGTGGAGGGCGCCTTGATTCGCCACATCATGATCGATGACATCGAGACGGCCGCGACAGGAGAGGCGGCCGGATTGGAGGATCTTGACCGCGGTCGTTACGTGGGCGGCGTGGAAGAGGTATGCCGGCCACGAGGCGCGACCTCGCGAGTTGCCGAGGGCTCCGGTCCAATGCTCGATGTGGCTTCGCGCGGCGCCCGCGGTCAGCGCCATAGGCGGGTTTGGGTCGGGCTGCGCTCGGCGGTGACCTCCGCGGCCGTAGAGGTCTCGCGCAGAAACAGACCATGCCCCGCTTGGTAGGCGCCATCGCGACGCCGCTCGAATCTGGCGACCTGAACGTAAGGCAGCTCGGCGAGTAGGCTGAAGAGGTACCGTTCGCGTCCGCTCGCGGGAGGCGCTCCAGCTGCCTCCACCGTCACCAGGCCCGCTTGCAGGGCCAACCAGGCGTCCTCGATAGCTTCCGCCGGAATCACTTCGTCCCCCTCGCTGCGCTCCACCGTCAAATTCCCGTCGTCAGCGAACCGAGCGCTGAAGCGCGAGCTTCGATCGAGTGTCGCGAAGTCCGCACTCGTGTCGGCGGTGAGCTCGCGGAGATCCTGCAGGAATTGCTCGTAGCCGCTCGCGGCTGCCACGAGCGCCTTCGTCTCCAAGTGCTCGGGAACGAAATCCGTCTTGACGTGGCGCACGTGGATATACACCGGAAGCGGCAGCTCCTCCAGATGGCGCTCCATGACCGGTTTCACCGTGCGCCAATCGAGTTGGCCGTTGCCGCACCCGAGAGGCGGGAAGGAGATCGAAGTGATGCCCAGTTCGTCATACGTCGCCGCGAAGCGCGCGAGCCCGGCTTCGATGTACTCGAGCTTCGAAGGGAGCTTCCAGGTCGTCTTGGTGGGGAAGTTCAGCACCCACCGATCGGCACCCCGCCACAGCATGAGAGAGCCGACACCCAGACTACCGGTATCGCACAACCGCTTGTATTCCTCGAACATCCGCGGATAGCGTTGCTTGAACGTCTTCGCGATCCCCTTCCCCATCACGCCCACCGTATTGACGGTATTGACCAGAGTCTGAGCGGGCGAGTCGAAGAGGTCGCTCTCTAGGTAGACGAGCACGTTGCACGCATCCTTTCCGGGGGCCGGCGGCCGGCCGGTTCGTCCTCATTCTAGGCGCGAATCGGGCGTACGGCAATCGCCTCGCTGGCTCACTGGCTCACGCGAAGATCCGCGGCGGCTCGGGAACGGGCGGGGCGTCCTCGGCGGTCTCGACGGTTCCCTCGGGAGATAGGTAACGGCCCTGGCCGAGGTCCAGCAGGCAGCGGTTGCGGCCGCGGCGCTTGGCTTCGTAGAGGGCGCCGTCGGCGAAGAGGAGGAGCTCGGAGGCGGTCTTGACGTGGAGCTCCGGGAAGGCGGCGACGCCGGCCGACAGCGTCAGCGGCACGCGCTTCCCTCCCGCCGTGAACTCGAGCTCGGCGACCCGCTCGCGCAAGCGCTCGGCGATGGCGAGCGCCCGCTCGCCGCCGGCGCGGTCGAGGAGGAGCGTGAACTCCTCGCCGCCGTAGCGGCAGCAGAGGTCGCCCTCGCGCCGCTCGGCCTCCAGGGTCTCGGCGACGAGGACCAGCGCGTCGTCGCCGGCGCCGTGGCCGTGGGTGTCGTTGATGCGTTTGAAATGGTCGAGGTCGCAGAGGACGACCGCCATCGTGCCGCCCTCGTCGAGGCAGCGCGCGTGGACCTCCTGGAGCCGCCGCTCGAGCACCCGCCGCACCGAGACGCCGGTCAGCGGGTCCTCGCTCGCCTCGCGGTCGAGGAGCGAGCGGTGAAGCGAGGCCGCCATCTGCGGCAGCAGGCGCTCGAGGAGCTTGAGGTCGTCCACCTCCAGGCGGCGCGGATCGCACCAGAGGCGGAGGCGCCCGAGGACCACGCCGTCCGACGAGAGCGGGCGCTCGAGGATCTGCCACGGGCTGCGCCGGTGGATGCCGTGCAGGGCCGGCGGGTTGCGCTCGGGCTCCGGGGCGCCTTCGTCGAGCCGGCCCCTGGGGCCCGACCACCAGCTCTGATGGCCGCGGCCCGGCGCCAGGAGCTCGAGCTGGAACCAGTGGAAGGGGAGGACGTTGCGGCACTCGTCGCGGATCTGCTCGGCGACCGCGACGATCTCGCGGCCGCTGCCGCCGATCGTCTC
>DATBQN010000247.1:0-1588 GCA_036560825.1 Thermoanaerobaculia bacterium | reverse complement strand
CCTCCAGGCCGCTCAGGCCGAGCTCCGCCAGCACGAGGCGGCCCCGCTGGTGCGCATCCAGGAGGTGAGCCCGGTGGCTCGCGGGACGGCGCTCTTCGACAGCGTGCTGGTCTTCGAGAACTACCCGCAGGCGGCGATCCGTGCCAGCGCGCTGGGCCGCCGGATCACCGAGGTCGAGGTGATCGAGCAGACCCACTATCCCCTCACCCTGAACGTCGTGCCGGGCGGCGACCGGCTGCTCCTCTCCCTGGGCTACGACCGCGCCCGCTTCGACGCGACGACCGCGGAGCGCCGCCTGGGGCATCTGCAGGGCCTGTTCGCCGCGCTCGCAGGGTCCCTCGCCGGCGGAGGCGAGGAAAGGCTGGTGTCCGTCGGCCTGCCGCTCACCGCCGCGGAGCGGCAGCAGCTCCTCCGCGAGTGGAGCGACGCGGCGCCGGTCGCCGGCGGGGCGGTCCCGGTGCACGAGCTCTTCGCGGCGCAGGCGGCGCAGCGTCCGGACGCGGTGGCGCTGGTCTCCGGCCACCGGGTTCTGACCCACGGCGAGCTCGCGCGAAGGTCGAGCCGGATGGCGCGCCGGCTGGCGGAGCTCGGGGTCGGGCCGGGCATGCTGGTGGGGCTCTGCGCCGAGCGCTCGCCCGAGCTCATCCTGGGAGTGCTGGCGATCCTCACGGCCGGCGGGGCCTACCTGCCGCTCGACCCCGCCCATCCTTCGGAGCGCCTGGCGTTCACGCTCGCGGACGCCGGGGCACCGGTCGTCCTCGCCGCGGAGCATCTCCGCGAGCGCCTGCCGGCGGGCGCTGCCCGGGTGGTTGGCCTCGGTGGCCTGGTCGGCCTGCACGGGCTCGTCGGCGGGGAGGAGGACGCCGGCGAGGTCCCGCCTCCCGCTGCCCGCGTCGCCCGCGTCGATCCCGGCGACCTCGCCTACGTCATCTACACCTCGGGGTCGACCGGCCGGCCGAAGGGCGTCGAGGTCAGCCACGCGAACGCCGCGCGCCTCTTCGCCGTGATCCGTCAGTCCTTCGCCTTCGGTCCCGGCGACGTCTGGACGCTCTTTCACTCGATCGCCTTCGACTTCTCGGTCTGGGAGCTGTGGGGGGCGCTCGCCTTCGGCGGGCGGCTCGTCGTCGTGGCGAGCGAGACGGCCCGCTCGACCGAGGCGTTCTACGAGCTGCTGCGACGGGAGCGGGTGACGGTGCTCAGCCAGACGCCTTCGGCCTTCCGGCAGCTCCTCTGGGCCGAGGAATCGGCCCTCGCGCGGGGCGAATCGATGGTCTCGGACCTGCGCCTGGTGGTCTTCGGCGGCGAGGCGCTGGATCCTCCGTCGCTCGCCCCGTGGCTCGAGCGCCACGGCGAGGAGCGGCCGCTGCTGGTCAACATGTACGGCATCACGGAGACGACGGTGCACACGACCTGGCGGCGGCTGCGGCAGAGCGACCTGTCGCGGCCGGGGAGCGCCGTGGGCCGGCCGCTCGCCGACCTCGCGCTCCACCTGCTCGACGGCGCCGGCCGGCCGGTGCCGATCGGCGTGCCGGGGGAGATCCACGTCGGCGGCGCCGGGGTGGCGAGGGGATATCTCGCTCGCCCCGCC
>DATBQN010000246.1:0-4588 GCA_036560825.1 Thermoanaerobaculia bacterium | reverse complement strand
GACAGGAATCCATTTGTGCTGGCATGGTTCGGCGTCGTAGTTGCCCTCTGGCTTCTCGGCCTCTATTGGTTGTTTGCGCGCCGTGGCGCAGAGTTTTTGATCGAGCATCCGGGACTGCTACGCGGCAACCCAAAGAGCCCGGCCATAATTCGTTTTTTCTACTGCCTCATGGTAGCTGGCGGTGTTGTTGGCTTGTGCTTCGCGTTCTTCTCAGACATTCCACAGATCACCAAATGACTGCGGTGGGACGACGGCGCTCCCAGGAAAAGCTGGAGGGAATCTCGTCTCGACCGGCCGCGCTCGTGGGCAGGATCGCGGCGGACGCTAGCCCAGCGCCTCGCGCACGAAGCCCTCGATCGCCGCAGCGGGCCGCGCGCCGCTGGTGCGCGCGACCTCTCTGCCGCCGCGGAAGAGGGCCATCGTTGGGATCCCCTGGATGCGATGCGTCGCGCCGACCGCGGGATCGACGTCGGTGTTCACCTTGACCACCAGCAGCCTGCCGGCCTGGCGCTCGGCGACTTTCTGGATCTCCGGCGCCACCGTCCGGCAGGGGCCGCACCAGGGGGCCCAGAAGTCGACCAGCACGGGCAGGGCGGCCTCGCGGATCACCCCGGCGAGCTCGCTCGCCCGGTCGACGGCGATCGGCTCGCCGGGCGGCGGCAGCGACACGCCACAGGCGCCGCAGCGCGCCTCCGCCCCTAGGCGGCCGTAGAGCAGGCGGTTCTTGCGGCCGCAAGACGGGCAGGCGCGGACGATTCCCTCGCTCATGATCTTTCCCCCCACGCTCTGACAACCGTGCCGCCGGCGCCGCCGATTCCAGGGGCGAGGCCCGAGCTATGCTAGAGCCGGCGATCGAGGGCCGAGGAGGGGGGGCGATGAAAATCCACCGCGTCGAGCCGGGGAGCCGGGTGCGCCTGGACAGGATCGATCCGGGCGCCACGCCGGGGGCGAAGGGCAAGAAGGCGGCCGAGGCGCGCTTCGGGCCCTTGAACGAGCGCCTCTCGGAGCTGCAGAACCGGCTGTGGGCCGAGCGCCGGCACAAGGTGCTCGTGGTGCTCCAGGGCATGGACACCGCCGGCAAGGACGGCACCATCCAGCACGTCTTCCGCGGCGTCAACCCGCTCGGCGTCTCCGTCGCGGCCTTCAAGGTCCCCACCGAGGAGGAGCGCGGCCACGACTTCCTCTGGCGCGTCCACAAGCGGGTGCCGGCGAGCGGCGAGATCATGATCTTCAACCGCAGCCACTACGAGGACGTGCTCGTCGTCCGCGTCCGCGAGCTGGTGCCCAAGGCGGTGTGGAAGGCGCGCTACGAGCAGATCGTCCGCTTCGAGGAGCTGCTCGCCGACACCGGGACGCTGGTGCTCAAGTTCTTCCTCCACATCAGCCGCGACGAGCAGAAGGAGCGCCTCGAGGAGCGCTTGAACGATCCCGAGAAGCGCTGGAAGTTCAGGAAGGGCGACCTCGACGACCGCCGGCTGTGGGACGACTACCAGCGGGCCTACGAGGACGCCCTCGAGAAGACCAGCCGCGACCGGGCGCCCTGGTACGTCGTCCCGGCGAACAAGAAGTGGTATCGCAACCTGGTCGTCGCGACCACCCTGGTCGAGGCCCTGGAGTCGCTGAAGATCAAAAAACCCGAGCCTGCCGAGGACCTCACGGGCGTCGTCGTCGAGTAGCTCAGTCCCGGAACAGGAACGGCACGGCGAGCAGGATCACCCCCACCGCGAGCTGGGCGTAGAGGCCGGGCACGAAGTAGGGGAAGGCGCAGAGGCCGATGCCGGCGATCATCGCCGAGGCCTTCGCCTGCTTCTTGCCGTAGACGAAGTAGCCGGTCCCCAGCGCGCCCAGGAAGACGATCAGCATGAGCTGCAGGCTGGGGTCCTTCACCGCGTCCTCCTACGGCACGTCGTACGCGGCCGTCTTCCCCTGCAGGTACTTGTCGAACCAGCCGACGATGTGGCGCAAGCGCTCGACGCGGTGCCAGGGCTTGCCCGAGCGCGACAGCTCGTGGCTCTCGCCGGGGAAGCGCACCATGACGACGGGGCGCTTCAGGTACTTGAGGGCGCGGAACATCTGCTCGCCGCCGTCGCCCGACGGCGTGCGGTAGTCGGCCTCCCCCTCGATCAGCATGAGCGGCGTCTTGATCTTGGTCACGTAGGTGATCGGCGAGCGCGCGGCGTAGTCGGCGGGGTCCTCCCACGGCGCGCCCTTGAACCAGCTGCGGGTGAACTGGGAGAAGTCGGCGGTGTACCAGAAGCCCGCCCAGTCGGCGATCGAGCGCTGTGAGACCGCGGCGGCGAAGCGGTCGCTGTGGCCGACGATCCAGTTGGTGAGGATGCCGCCGCCGCTGCCGCCGGTGACGCCCAGGCGATGGGGATCGACGTAGCCGCGGCCGATGAGCTCGTCCACCCCGGCGAGCAGGTCTTTGGCGTCGTCGCCGGGATAGCGGTACTGGATGACGTTGCCGAACTCCTCGCCGTAGGACGAGCTGCCGCGCGGGTTGGGATAGAGGACGACGTAGCCCTTCGCCGCCATCCACTGGAACTCGTGGTCGAAGGTCCAGCCGTAGGCGGTGTGGGGACCGCCGTGGATGTCGAGGATGAGCGGGTACTTGCGGTGCGCATCGAAGCCCGGCGGCTTCTGCACCCAGGCCTCGATCTCGCGCCCGTCGAAGCTCTTGTAGGTGATCTCCTCGGGCGCCGTGAGCTCGAGCCCGGCGAACAGCTCGTCGTTGAAGCGGGTGAGCTGGCGGAGCTTCGGCGCGGCTCCCGCGGGATTGCCGATCTCGAGCGCGTAGAGGTCGCCGATCTCCATCGGCGTCGAGATGGTGAGCGCGAAGCGCGAGGCGTCGGCCGAGGCGGTGAAGGCGAGGACCGCGCGGTCGCCGGTCGTGACCGGCGCGATCGTCCCACCGGGGCCGGCCTCCATCCGCATCAGGTTGCCGCGGCCATGGACGTCGACGCCGACGTAGAGGGCGCCGCCGTCGCGGCTCCAGACCGGCGCGCCCGGCGCGCCCCCCCGCGGCGGGCGTTGGTCGCCACCGGGAGCCTCGCCGACGTCGCCCTCGAAGCTCGCAGTGAGGTTCTCGGTCTTCGAGCCCGGAGACGTGCCGGCGACGAGGAGGTCGCTCTCGTCGTAGGAGCGCTCGGGGTGGCCGTTGGGTGAGCCGATCCAGGCGATCCGCCGGCCGTCCGGCGAGAGGGTGAAGGCGTCCATCGAGCCGTCGAAGGAGACCGCCGGCCGCGGCTCGCCGCCGGCCGCCGGCACCGTGTAGATGGTCCAGCGCTGCGGCTCGTAGTAGGGCTCCTTGACGCGGCGCGAGGCGAAGTAGAGGAGCTTGCCGTCCGGCGACCAGGCCGGCCCCTCCTCCTCGAACTCGCCGCGGGTGATCTGCCGCGGCTCCGGCGGCGGCGCAGCGTCGTCCGCGGGGAGGGGGACCGTCCACAGGTGGGAGGGGCGCGCGGCGTCGAGATAGCCCTCGCCGTTCTCGCGGTAGACGGCGCGGGTGATCACCCGCACGTCGCTCTCGTGCTCGTCGCTCTCGCCCGCGCCTGCCTTCTCCTTTCCTTCTTTCTCCTTCCTGGATCCCTTCTCCGCCTTCTCCTCCCGCGCCTTCGCCAGGTCCTTCTCGTTGGCCTCGTTGGCGAAGGCGATCGCCCGCCCGTCCGGCGACCAGACCGGCGAGCCGACGCCGCGGGTGAGATCGGTGAGCGCCCGCGCCTCGCCGCCCTCGAGCGAGAGGAGGAAGAGCTGCGGCGGCTGCGGCTGGCCGTCCTTCTCCACCGCGCGCAGGAAGGCGAGCCGGCGGCCGTCCGGCGACCAGCGCGGCGAGCCGTCGTGCCGCCCCGAAGTGAGAGCCCGCGGCGGCGCGCCGCCGTCGGCCGGAACGATCCAGATCGAGGTGTCATAGCCCTCGCGCTTGGCGTCGACCGCGACCCTTACGAAGGCAACGGCATGGCCGTCCGGCGACATCTGCGGATCGGCCACCCAGACGAAGCGGAAGAGGTCGGTCTCTGCGATCGGCCGCTTGGCGGTGTCGGACGAGCTGGCCGAGGGCGCGCCGGCGAAGAGGGCGAGGACGGCGACGGCGGCGGCGAAGGCGGCGAAGGCCGCGGGGCGAAGGCGATGCGAGCGGAGCGAAGCAGCCATCGGTCGGGCTCCCTTTCCGGTAGAAGAGCCCACGAAGGATAGCAGCGAGGTCGGAGCCGGCCAAGGCATCGTCCCGCGACGGCGAGCCGTCGTACCGTTAGGTCGGCCCGTCGTCCCGGGACATCGAGCCGTCGTCCCCGTACGACGGAGCGTCGTCTCCGGACATCGGCCGTTTTACCGCGACATCGGCCCGTCGTCGCGGGACGACGGCTCGCCGTCCCGGGAAACCGAGCGATTTCACGCGACAACGGCCGCCGTATCCCGACGGCGGGCTGATGTAACGGAACGACGGCTTGTTGTACCGGGACGACGGCCCGCCGTCCGCGGACGTTGGGCCGTCGTCCCGCGAGATCGAGCGATTTATCGCGACGCCAGCCCATCGTCGCCAGACATCGGCCGATGTCCCGGGACATCAGCCCGTCGTTTCCATACGACGGCT
>DATBQN010000245.1:0-4402 GCA_036560825.1 Thermoanaerobaculia bacterium | reverse complement strand
GAGGCCGCGCTCGATCATGCGGGCGAAGGCGAGCTCCCGCAGGATTTCTTCGTAGGAGCTGTCGTCCGGCAGCTCCTGGATGGTCTCGATCATCAGCTCTTTCGGCGTGGCCATTGTGCCCATCGTTCTCTCCTCACGGCGGTTGCAATATTCTAGCGAGTCGCCCACCGGTTTGTCGCCTGCTCAATCTTTCGGCGGCACCTTGTACAGCCCCGAGCGATCCAACCCCAGCATGCCCGCTTCGTAGGACCTCTCGTCGAGCGGCGACAGACGCCTCACCTGCCTCGGGGTGAGGACCTTCACGCGGCCGATGGCGTCGAGGCGATCGGCGATGGCGTCGAGGGGCTCGTCGTTCGTCTCCCAGTGCAGGCGGTCGAAACGGGTGAGATTCAGGGGGCGCGTGTAGCCGCGGAGGGTCTTCTCGCGGGCGTCGTTGTAGTAGTCCTCGAAGTAGGAGAGGGCGAGCTCGCGGAGGGTGTGGTGGATGGGCTCGCGGAAGCGCAGGCCAACGAAGTTCGACTTGGCGACGGCCCCCCAGCAGCCGTCAACTTTGAAGAGCGCCAGGATATGGCTGTCGTCGCGGTCCGGTTGGGAGAGCATCTCGAGGATGAGCGGCGGATGGCCCAGGCGGCGCAGCGCCGCGGCCCCTAGCAGGGCGCCGTCGAAGCAGTGCGCTCGGCGGTCCTCGATCGCCCGCCGCGGACAGCGGTAGATGTCCTCGGTGCTGTAGGGGATCGAGTCGAGGAAGCTCTGGATGGCGGACGGGCTCCTGAGCCCTTTCGGCAGGACGAGCGCGCTCCCGACGATTCCCTTCACCGGACGTGCCATGTCAAGACCTCGACCAGACCTCGATCGGCCGCGGAGTTTACCAGCGCCTGGCGCACCTGCTAGAGGAGGTGCCCGGGGAACGATCCGAGGGGTCCAAGCGGGCGGCCCGGCACCCCCGGCGCCAGAGACCGAGTTCTGAGAGAATCCAGGCCCGGTGTGCCGCCGGGGGCCGGGCGGCTCCCCCGAGGACGGTTGCCGCACCATCCTTTCTTTTGTACGGCTCCAGGAGGCAGCGATGCCGAGCGCGGGTTCGGGGCAGTCGAGCGGACGGGTCCTCATCACGGGTGCGTCCGGCGCGCTGGGCCGGAGCGTCGTCGCCCGCTTTCTCGCCGCCGGCGATCCCATCCTCGCCGTGGGGACCGACGACGGGGCCCTCGGCGAGCTGACCGCCCTCGCCCCGTCGGCCGCCCTCTCCGTCCACCGCGCCGATCTGACCGACAGCGCCCAGGTCGCCCGCCTGTTCGCCGAGGCCGAGGCGGCATCCGGCACCCCGCGGGCCGTCGTCCACCTGGTGGGCGGCTTCAAGTTCGGGCGCCTGGCCGATCTCTCGGACCAGGACTGGAGCTTCCTCCTGCGCGTCAACCTGGAGACCACCTTCCGGGTCCTTCGCGAGACGGCCCGCGCCTTCGGGCGCGCGCGGGGGGGCGCCCTCGTCGCCGTGGCCTCGCCGGCGGGGCTCGAGGGGACGGCGGGCATGGGCGCCTACGGGGCGACCAAGGCCGGCGTGATCCGCCTCGTCGAGGCGCTGGCGCGCGAGCTCGCGCCCGCCGGCGCCCGCGCCAACGCCGTCCTGCCGGGCACCATGGACACCGCGGCGAACCGCGCCGCCATGCCCGGCGCCGACCCCGCCGGCTGGGTCACCACCGAGGCGGTGGCGGAGGTCATCCATTTCCTCACCACCCCGGCGGCGGCCGCCGTCAACGGCGCGGCCGTGCGCGTGCCGGGCCCGACCCTCTGACCCGGCCATGCTCAGGGACCCCAAGGGCGCCAGAAGGCTCGAGGACCTCAGGAGCCTCAAGGGCCTCGAGTGCCGGCTCTACGTCAACTCCGCTCAGGCGGGCGGCATGCCGGCGGGCGCCGGCGTCGAGCGCGGCGACCCGCCTGCGGCGCCCACGGTCGACGTCGCCGTCTACCTCGCCGCCGCCCACCAGCTCATCCGGCTGGGCATCTCGCCGCGCCACGACCTGCCGGCGGTGCTCCTCAGCGAGCCGGGAGGGAGGATCCGGGTGGCGGCCCTCCGCCTGGCCCCCGAAGAGGTGGCGAAGCTGTGCGCCGGCCAGGGGATCCCCGCGGCGCGGCTCGTCGTCTACAGCTCCGCCTGGTGCCCGGACTGCCGGCGCGCCAAGCGGGTGCTCGAGGAGGCTTCGGCGCGCTTCGAGGAGGTCGACATCGACAGCAACCCGGGCGCCGAGGCGGCCGTCCTCGAGCGCAGCGGCGGCCGCCGGGTCGTCCCCACCCTCCTCTTCGACGACCGCCTCTGGGCCTTCAACCCCGACCCGCCGCTCCTCCGCCGTCTGGTCGCCCGCGCCGCGCGGGCCTGAGCCGGGCGCTGGGTCAGTTTGACCGAGGACGTGCGACTGGCAGCCGCTGGGGCGGCCCGAAGGAGCTCGCCCGCAGGTCAAGCTGACCCAGTCCCCATCGCATAGAATCGCCGCGGCTCGCGGGCGGTGTGGCGCGGTGCGCGAGCTTCCGATCCAAGACGAGGGTGCGCATGAACGTAGCGGTCTGCATCAAGCAGGTCCCGGACACCGAGGCGCGGCTGCGGGTGGGCAAGGACGGCCGCTGGCTCGCGGAGGAGGACCTGCCGTTCGTCATCAACGAGAGCGACGAGTACGCCCTCGAGGAGGGGCTCCGGCTGGCCGAGGCGACGGGCGGAGAGGTCGTCGTCTTCACCCTCGGGCCCGAGCGCGTGCGCGACGCCCTGCGCAAGGCCCTCGCGGTCGGCGCGGCGCGCGCCGTCCACCTGAAGGACCCCGCCTTCGCGGGCGGCGACGCCCTGGCGACCGGCCGCGCCCTCGCCGCGGCGATCCGGCGCGGCAGCTTCGGCCTCGTGCTCACCGGCTCGCAGTCGGACGATGTGGGGTACGCCGGCACCGGCGCGATCGTCGCCGGCGAGCTCGGCTGGCCGCACGCCTGGCTGGTGATGGGCGTCGAGCTCGAGGAGGGGGGCGCGAGCGCCAGGGTGACGCGCGAGATGGAGAGCGGGATGAACGAGATCGTGCGGCTGGCGCTCCCCGCCGTGCTCGCCGTGCAGGCGGGCATCAACCACCCGCGCTACGCCACGCTCAAGGGGATCATGGCGGCGAAGAAGAAAGAGATCGCCGAGGTGACGGCCGCCGACCTCGGGCTCGACCCCGCGTCGGTGGGCGCCGCCGGCTCGCGGCTGGAGATCCTCTCGGTGTCGCTCCCGGAGGGCGGCGCCGGGGCGCAGCGGATCGAGGGCGATCCCCCGGCGGCGGCCAAGGCGTTGGTCGAGCGGCTGCGGCGGGAAGCGAGGGTGATTTGATGGCGAAGACGGTCTGGGCGGTGCTGCAGCTCCGGCAGGGAGAGGGGAGCGGGGGGAGCCCTGAGCTGGCGCGCGCCTCGTGGGAGGCCATCGCTGCGGCGCAAAAGCTCGCCGCCCTCCTCGGCCCCGGGGTCGAGGTGGAGGCGGTGATCCTCGGCTCGAGCGTCGCGGCCGCTGCCGAGCGGGTGGCGAAGAAGGCCCTGGCTGCGGTGCGGACGGTCGACGCGCCCGCCCTCGCCACCTACACGCCGGGGGCCTACGTCGCGGCGCTCGCCCCGGCCATCGCGGCCGAGGGGCCGGCCTTCGTCGTCTTCCCCCACAGCTACCAGTCGGTCGACTACGTGCCGCGGTTGGCGCAGGCCGCGGGCGCCGGCCTTCTCCCCGAGGTGACCGGTTTCGCCGAGGACGGGGGCGCCGTCACCTGGGCCCGCCCGATCCTCGGCGGCAAGATGCAGGCGAAGGCGCGGGTGAAGGGGGAGGGGACCGTGCTCGTCTCGGTTCAGGCGGGCTCGTTCCCCGCCGACGGCGCCGCGGATGGCGCCGCGCCGGCGCCGATCCGGCCTCTCGACGTCGACCCGGGCACCCTGAAGCCGGACCGCGAGGTGCTGGGGGTCGAGCGGGTGGGTGGGGAGAAGATCGACCTCACCAAGGCGGACGTCATCGTCGCCGTCGGCCGCGGCGTCGGCGGCGCCGACAAGATGGGACCTCTCGAAGAGCTGGCCAAGGCGCTGGGCGCCGAGATCGGCGCCAGCCGGCCGGTGATCGACAACGGCTGGCTGCCGCGCGACCGCCAGATCGGCTCCTCCGGCCAGACGGTGGCGCCCCGGCTCTACCTCGCGATCGGCATCTCCGGCGCCATCCAGCACCTGGTGGGGATGAAGGGCTCCTCGACCATCGTCGCCATCAACAAAGATCCCGGGGCCCCCATCTTCACCGTCGCCCACTCCGGGATCGTCGGCGACCTCCACGAGATCGTCCCGAAGCTCACCGAGCTCGTGCGACGACGCCGCGCGTGATCCGCCCCTCCGACTACCCGCCGCCAGCTGTCGAGCTGATCGCGGCTCCGGT
>DATBQN010000244.1:0-6602 GCA_036560825.1 Thermoanaerobaculia bacterium | reverse complement strand
TAGACGATCGTCCGCTTCGGCCGGAAGCCGCCCTTGGCGAGCTCGCCCACCGCGCGCGCCTCCTCGAGCTCCGCCACCAGGCCGGAGATCGGATCGTCGGCGCCGTTGACCCAGGCGTCGTGGTGGTTGCCGCGCACGATCCACTCGTCGGGGAGCGCGGCGCCCGGCAGCCTGGCGATGACGTCGCGCGCCGGCACCAGGTCCCAGTGGAACTCGAGCTTGAGGTGGACGCGCGCCGGGCCGGGCCCCAGGTGGTAGGTGATGGGCAGCGCGCCGCGGAAGGCCTCCGGCGCCACCGGGCCGCCGAGCGCCGCGAGGAGCGGCTGCGCGTCGGCGTAGGAGATCGGCAGCACCGGGATGCGGGAGATCGTCGGCGCCTCCTTGATCGGCAGGCGCTTGGCGCCGGCGGTGGCGCCGATGCCGGGGGTGAGCGGATCGCCCGAGTAGAGCGGCATGTCGGCGACCGAGCCGCGCTGCACGCCGTGCTCGTTGCGGTAGGCCCCCTTGGGGTAGACGTCGCCCTCGAAGTAGCCGTCGTCCCGCGGGTCCGAGTAGATCAGGCAGCCGATGGCGCCGTGCTCGGCGGCGACCTTGGGCTTGATGCCGCGCCACGAGCCGCCGTAGCGGGCGATGACGAGCTTGCCGCGCACGTCGACGCCGCGCCGGTCGAGCGCCTCGTAGTCTTTGGGCACGCCGTAGTTGACGTAGACGAGGTCGCCGGTGACGTCGCCGTCGGGCGAGTAGGCGTTGTAGGTGGGGAGCTGCTCGCTCGCCTGATTCGAGGTGGCGTCCTCGGCGAGCGCGGGCTCCACGAGGGAGGCGCGGAAGCGGGTGGGGCCGACCATCTCGAGGAGGCGCGATTTGGGGGTCGGGAAGAGGACGCGGAACTCCTCGATCGCCGTCTGATAGCCCCAGGAGCGGAAGAGCCCGGCCATGAACTCGGCGTTCTCGCCGCCGCGGGCCGAGCCCACGGCGTGGGGCCGCGCCGAGAGCCGCTGCATCCACTCGCGGAGGTCGTCCTTGCGCAGCGCGGCGTCGAAGCGCGCCTCGAGCGCGCGCTCGTCGGCGGCGTGGGCGGCGCTGAAGCCGGCGAGCGGCGGCTCGGGGACTGCCTCGGCGGCCGCGAGGCCGGCCAGCAGAGCGAGGGCGGGCGCGAGGGCGAGGATCGACGGCGGGACGCGGCGCGGGTGCATGGGTCCTCCGGATCGAGCGGCGTTTCTAAGGGCGATTCGAGCGCGATTCGAGCGAGCGGTTGCCGACGTTAGCACAACGCCCGCGGCCGGAGCGGAGGGCTTCAGCGCGCCTTGGCGGCGCCGCCGCCCGCCGAGCCGGCGAGCGCCGCGCGGACGATGAAGCGGCTCGGCGCGTGGCCGACGTAGTAGAACGGATAGCACGTCACCAGCGTCAGCAGGGGGCGATCGGCCGGGGCGAGCACGTCGATGCGGTCGGGGGAGACCACCTGGAAGGACTCGACCGTGTAGAGGTAGCTGCCCGAGTCGGTGGTCAGGCGGATCTCGTCCCCCTTGCGGACGTCCTTGAGCGGCCGGAAGAAGGTGTCGCGATGGCCGGCGATGCCGACGTTGGTCGAAGCGGCCGCCTTGAGCAGCTTCCGAGCCTTCTGATCATTCCGAGCGTTCTGATCGCTTCGCGCGGGGAGGGCGGTGCTGGGGATGTGGCCCGCCGCCTGGCCGAGGATGCCGTCGTCGTCGCCCTCGAGGACCATCACCGAGATGCCGAGGCGCGGGACCTCCAGGCGGCCGACGACGTCGCCGAGCTGGAGCGGAGCGGACGCCGGCGGCGCTCCCGGCGGGCTCGCCGCCGCGCGGTCGCCGGCGTCGCCGGGGAGCGCCGTCACGCCGCGCTGGGCGAGGCTCGCCTCGAACTGCCGGGCGGCCTCCTGCTGAGCGGCGCGCGCGTGGAGGTTGACGTAGGTGTAGCTGCCGAGGCAGGCGACCGCCAGCGCGAAGAGCGCGCGCTCCAGCCACAGGAGCACCCGCCCGCGGGCGGGCGCCCGGGGTGGAATCAGCTCGCCGCGGCCGGTCATGGGCTCGGGAAGTCTAGCGGGGAAGAGAAAGAAAAAGCACCTGGCGTCGCGGGACGCCAGGTGCCGTAGGGGTCTCTGGGGAGAGACACTCGGGGTCTAGGCGTTCCGCCCGAAGCGGATGGCCAGGCCGCCGGCGAGGGCGCCGAGGCCAAGCAGGCCGACGAGCGGCATGTCGCTCGCCGTGCGCGGCAGGTTGCTGGTGGTCGACGTGGACGTCGTGTCGGTCGTCCCGGTCGTTCCAGTCGTCGAGCTGCCCGTCGTCGAATCCGTGGTCGAGCCGGTTGGGGGCGTCGTCGTGGTGGTCGTGGTGGTCGTGGCGCTGGTGCCCGCCATGCCGGTGGTGTCGTTGGGGGTGGCGGTCGTGGTCGTGGCCGTGGTGCCGCCGGTCACGCCGTTACCCTGGGTGCCCGTCTGCGGCTGGGTCTGCGTGGTGTCGGTCTGCGCGGTCGTCTCGACCGCCACGCCCGGCTGCGTCATGCCGGGGTGCGCCTGGTCCTGAGGATTGCCCGGATTGGCGAGGTCGTTGTTGGCGGTGTTCGGCTGCGGGTTGGTGGTCGCGCCAGGCGCCGAACTGTTCGGCGACTGTGCCACGGCGGCACCCGCGATGGTGAGGGCGAGGGCGAGGGTCAGCAAAGCGAGACGCTTCATAATGGATGTGCTCCTCTCTTGTCCGTTGCACTCCGGGTATCGAAAGCTCCAGCGGAGCTTCCACGGCAACATGTCGCGGCGGGATGGCGGTCGGCTCGCTGCTGGAATCGAGACCAGAGCCGCGAGCGGTCGGGAGCGCATCCCTCGCCGCGCCTTCGCGGGTGAAATGGTGCAACTGCGGTGCCATGTCAACCCGGCATCCGCCGCACTCCCGCCCCTCCCGCTAGTGCGTGAGCTTTTTGTAACGCAGCCGGTGCGGCTGATCGGCCTCGGCGCCGAGCCGGCGCTTGCGATCGGCCTCGTAGGCCTCGTAGTTGCCTTCGAACCAGACCACCTCGGAGTCGCCCTCGAAGGCGAGGATGTGGGTCGCGATGCGGTCGAGGAACCAGCGGTCGTGGCTGATGACGACGGCGCAGCCGGCGAAGGCGAGGAGCGCCTCCTCGAGGGCGCGCAGGGTGTCGACGTCGAGGTCGTTGGTCGGCTCGTCGAGCAGCAGGAGGTTGCCGCCGGCCTTGAGCGTGCGGCCGAGGTGGAGGCGGTTGCGCTCGCCGCCTGAGAGGTCCTTGACCCGCTTCTGCTGGTCCGACCCCTTGAAGTTGAAGCTCGCCGCGTAGGAGCGCGCCGCCACCTGCCGGCCCCCGAGGACGACCGGATCCTGGCCGTCCGAGATCGCCTCCCAGACGTACTGCTCGCCGTCGAGCGAGTCGCGGCTCTGGTCGACGTAGGCGATCTGCACCGTCTCGCCGAGGCGGAGGGTCCCGGCGTCGGGCTTCTCCTGGCCCACGATCATGCGGAAGAGGGTCGTCTTGCCGGCGCCGTTGGCGCCGATCACGCCGACGATCCCGCCCGGCGGCAGGGCGAAGGAGAGGCCGTCGATCAGGAGCCGGTCGCCGTACCCCTTGACGAGCCCCTTGGTCTCGACCACCAGGTCGCCCAGGCGCGGGCCCGAGGGGATGTGGATCTCGTTCGCCTCGACCCGCTTCTCGGCGTCGCGCTCGGCGGCGAGGAGCTGCTCGTACTGATTCAGGCGCGCCTTGCCCTTGGCCTGGCGGGCGCGGGGGCTCATGCGCACCCACTCGAGCTCGCGCTCCAGGGTCCGCCGCCGCGACGACTCCGCCTTCTCCTCCTGCTTGAGGCGCTCCTGCTTCTGCTCCAGCCACGACGAGTAGTTGCCCTTCCAGGGGATGCCGCTGCCGCGGTCGAGCTCGAGGATCCAGCCCGCCACGTTGTCGAGGAAGTAGCGGTCGTGGGTGACGGCGACGACGGTGCCGGGGTAATCGGCGAGGAAGCGCTCGAGCCAGGCGACCGATTCGGCGTCGAGGTGGTTGGTGGGCTCGTCGAGGAGGAGCAGGTCCGGCCGCTTTAGGAGGAGCCGGCAGAGGGCGACGCGGCGGCGCTCGCCGCCCGAGAGGGTCGCCACGTCGGCGTCGGCCGGCGGCAGGCGGAGCGCGTCCATGGCGATCTCGAGCGTGCGGTCGAGCTCCCAGGCGTTGGCGGCGTCGATGGCGTCCTGCACTCTCCCCTGCTCGGCCATCACCTTGTCCATCTCCTCGGGGGAGAGGTCCTCGGCGAAGCGGGCGTTGATCTCGTCGAAGCGGGCGAGGAGGGCGCGCGTCTCGGCCACCCCCTCCTCGACGTTGCCGAGCACGTCCTTCGCGGGGTCGAGCTGCGGCTCCTGCGACAGGTAGCCGACCTTCGCCCCCTTGGCCGCCCACGCCTCGCCGCCGAAGTCGGTGACGATGCCGGCCATGATCTTCAAGAGCGTGCTCTTGCCGGCGCCGTTCAGGCCGAGGACGCCGATCTTGGCGCCCGGGAAGAACGACAGCCAGATGCCTTTCAGGACCTCCCGGTTGGGGGGGTAGATCTTGCGGAGGTCCTTCATCACGTAGATGTACTGTTCGGACATCGGGTCTCCTGGTCGGGCCACCTCCTCCCGGGTGCTTCGCTCTGTCTGACGAGGAGTCCTCTGCGGGCGCGGGGGGTGGCGGGGAGAAGGATTATACGGGCATGGCTACAGCCTGCAGACCATCTTCACCATGTCGTGCTGGTTGCCGTCGGGATCGGTGCCATAGCCGGGCACCAGGTAGCGGTCGAAGCCGAGCCCGGTGAGGGTGGCGACGGCGTCGGCCTCGAGGTCGGCGATCAGCATGCAGGTGAGGTGGCGCAGGCCGTCGCGCTTGGCGATCGAGATGAAGGTGTTGACGAGCATGGTGCCGAGGCCGTCGCCGCGGTACTCGGGGTCGAGCAGCCACTTGATCCGCCCCACCAGGCGGAGCGGCCCGCCGTGCCGCCGGTGGAGGGTGGCGTCGGCGACCACCTTGCGGCCGTCGAGGGCGAGGAGCGGCAGGACGCGGTCGTAGTCGAGCTCCCGCCCCCAGGCCTCGACGAGCGCCCGGTTGTCGATCCGATCCCAGGCGAAGCGGCGCACCTGGACGGGCAGGCGCTGGAAGAATTCGTAGAGCGCGTCGGTGTCGTGCTCCGTGAAAGGGCGGACCAAGAGACGCCGGCCGTCGCGCAGCACGGCCTCCTTGGGAAAGCGTTCGGGCATCGGATCCTCCTCGAGGAACGCCATCAGAAAGTGGCGAATCTAGCACGGGAGGCGCCGCGAGCTCAGGGGCAGAGGCCGCTCAAGCTCGCCGCGGTGGGCGTCGTCGTCTTGCTGAGGACGAAGCAGACACCCGTCACGCCGCTCCCCGAGCGGGCCGCCTGATACACCGTGCGGTTGATCCCCGCGTACCACTTGTTGGCGTCCGCCCCGGTGGGATCCTCGCTGTCGCTCTCGAGATAGGGAGCGTGCTCGAATCCGTGCAGGGTGTGCACCTCCACCTTCGGCGCGTTGCTGGGGTCGCCGTCGGGATCGAAGAGCACCTGTCCCTCCATGATGCTCCACTGCACGCGGAAGCACCCGGACGCCGAGGTGACGGCGCTCGACTGGAAGACCGGCTCGATCACCGAGCGCGAGCTGTTGAAGGTGCCGAACATCTGAACGCTGGTGTTCTGATCGTACGCTTCGGCATCGTGCTGGGTGGTGAATTGGTCGCCTCCTCCCCCGTCGGAGGTCGGGGAGTCGGCGAGGTGCATCCAGTAGCCGGTCGGCGAGCAGGCGTTGACGAAGGCGTCCAGGCGAACGTAGCCGGCCGCCAGGTTGATCGTCGCGACGCGCTGGCTGCCGCTCGTGAAGGTGAGCGTCACCACCCCCTCGGTGCAGGTCGTGCTCCCGCCGCTCACGTCGACGGTGCACTGATACTGCGTCGACGTGGTCTGGCCGGCGAACGCGGGCGCGGCGCCGAGGAGGAGGGCGAAGCACCAGGCCGCCGGCCGCCCGCGACGGATGTTCTGCATGGGACCTCCCTTGACGCCGGATCGACCGGCGAGATGGTCTGAGACCGCTGAGTCCGCGCGTCGAATCCTCGTGTCGTAGCTCATGTCAGCCTCCGCAGAGGGCCGCGATGGCGGCGGGATCGGGGGTGGTCGTCTGGCTGAGCACGAGGCAGACCTTGTTGGCGCCGCTGCCCGACCGGTCCGCCCGGTAGACGGTGCGATTGACGCCCACGTACCAGAGGTTGGCATCGGCTCCGCTCGGGTCCTCGGAGTCCGCCTCCTTGTACGGAGCTGTCGCGAAGCCGTGGATGGTGTTGAGGACGACCTTGGGGCTGCCCGTGGTGTTGGTGTTGTCGTCGAAGGTGACCGCCCCTTCCTGGACGATCCAGTGGGTCTGGTAGCAGCCGCTCGCGGAAACGATCCCGCTTTCGCTGAACCAGGGATCGAGGGTGGCGTGCGCGTAGTCGTAGGTCCCCATCATCTGGAAGGTCGTCCCGTTGGTCAGATAGGTCTCGGCGTCGTGCGTGGTCGTGCCGGCGTCGCCGCCGCCGCCGTCGCAGGTGGGCGAGTCGGCGAAATGGATCACCCA
>DATBQN010000243.1:0-2422 GCA_036560825.1 Thermoanaerobaculia bacterium | reverse complement strand
CCGACGCGCCCGGCGGCGACTGGAGCCGCGACCGCAAGTGGAAGGTCTACGCCTGGCAGGGCGACGTGTTCCTCAAGAGCGCCGCAACCGGCAAGTCGCGGCAGCTCACCCGCACCGCCGAAGAGGAGCGCGAGCCGCGCTTCATGACCAGAGACCAGCGTGGCGATCAGCGGATCTCCTTCCGCCGTGGCGACGGCTTCTTCGTCTACGACCTCGCCACGGGGCTCGTCTCGCAGCCGGTCGACGTGCGGCTTGCGAAAGACCCGGCGGACGAGGACGATCCGACCTTCCTCAAGGCCGAGCAGCTCCGCCTCTTCGACGTGCTGCGCAAGCGCAAGAGCGACCGCGACGCCGCGCGCGCCGAGGACCGCGCCGCCCAGCGGGCCGACGCGACGCGCCCGCCGCTCCCCTTCTACCTCGGCGACAAGCTGAAAATCGTCGACGCCGCGCTGGCGCCGAGCGGCGACTGGCTGCTGCTGGTCACGGCGCCCAAGGACGCCAAGGACTCCAAGGGCGGCAAGGACGCCAAGGGCACCAAGGACGCCAAGGACGCCAAGGACGCCGACGAGCCCCATACGATCCTGCCCAAGTACGTCACCGAGAGCGGCAACGTCGAGGTCGAGGACGTGCGTCCCAAGGTGGGGATCGAGCCCGTCGCCCGCTCCCTGACGCTCCTCGACCTCCGCGCCCACCGGCGCTACGACCTCGATCTCGCCGCGCTGCCGGGCATCCTCGACGACCCGCTCAAGGAGATGCGCGAGCGGGCCGAGAAGAAGAGGGCCGAGCTCAAGAAGGCGAGGGAGGCGAAGGAGGCGGCGGAGCGGGGCCGGCCGGCGCCCGAAGACGAATCGGCCAAGCCGGCCGCCGCCGCGAGCGACAAGCCGGAGAAAGACAAGGCCGACCAGGACAAGGCCAACAAGACCGGAAAAGACAAGCCCGCGCCGCGCCCCTGCGACGTCCCGGGCCTCGCCTGGAGCCGCGACGGCCGGCAGGTGGCGGTGCAGATCCGCTCCTTCGACAACAAGGACCGCTGGCTGGCGACGATCGACCTCGCGACCCACCGGCTGGTCCCCCGCGAGCGGCTGTCCGATCCCGCCTGGGTGACCTGGGACCTGAACGACTTCGGCTGGCTGCCCGACGGCCGCACGCTCTGGTACCTGTCGGAAAAGACCGGCTACTCGCAGCTCTACGCCGTCGACGTGGTTTCGGGCGGCACCCGCCAGCTCGGTCGCCTCGCGCAGGGCGACTTCGAGGTCTCCTCGCCGGTGGCGAGCCACGACGGCCGCTATATCTACTATCGGGCGAACGCCGGCCAGCCCGGCACCTACGAGATCTGGCGGGTGGAGACGGCGAGCGGCCGCGCCGAGCAGCTCACCCGCCTCGGCGGCTTGAACGACTTCCTGCTCTCGCCCGACGAGCGGCGCCTCCTCCTCACCCACTCCTCGATCGCCCGGCACGACGAGCTCTACGTGCAGGACGCCAGGCCCGCCGCCGATTCAGTCCATGCCTCCAAGGCCTCCCATGCCTCCGGCACCGCACGCCAGCTGACGCACACCATCTCCGACGCCTACCTCGCCGTCGACTGGACGATTCCCGACATCGTGCCCATCCCGTCGACCCACGTCGCGCACCCGATCTACTCGCGGGTCTACACGCCGCCGGGCTTCGACCCCGGCCGGCGCTACCCGGCGGTCGTCTTCGTGCACGGCGCCGGCTACCTGCAGGACGCCCACGCCGGCTGGTCCTACTACTGGCACGAGTTCCTCTTCCACACGCTCCTCACCCGGCACGGTTACGTCGTCCTCGACATGGACTATCGCGCCTCGGCGGGCTACGGCCGCGACTGGCGGACGGCCATCTACCGGCAGATGGGGCACCCCGAGCTCGAGGACCTCGAGGACGGCGTCGCCTGGCTCGCGGCGCACGAGCAGGTCGATCCCCAGCGGGTGGGGATCTACGGCGGCTCCTACGGCGGCTTCATGACCTACATGGCGCTCTTCCGCCACCCCGACCTCTTCGCCGCCGGCGCCGCCCTGCGGCCGGTCTCCGACTGGGCGCACTACGATCACGACTACAGCGGGGCCATCCTCAACACCCCGGAGCTCGACCCCGAGGCCTACGCCGCGAGCTCGCCGATCGAGTACGTGGCGGGGCTCGCGAGGCCGCTCCTCATCTGCGACGGCATGGAGGACGACAACGTCTTCTTCCAGGACAACGTGCGCCTCGTGCAGCGCCTGATCGAGCTGAAGAAAGAAAACTTCGAGCTCGCCGTCTACCCGCTCGAGAGCCACGCCTTCCGCGAGCCCACGAGCTGGCTCGACGAGTACCGGCGGATTTTCAAACTGTTCGAGAGGTATCTGAAGCCGTAGGGGAGGGGCCATGCGCCGGGGAGCGCTCTGCAAAGAGGAGCTTTTCGTTTTCG
>DATBQN010000242.1:0-1611 GCA_036560825.1 Thermoanaerobaculia bacterium | reverse complement strand
CACGGTCCTGTCGTCTTCACGAACTGATCCTGGTAGCCGAGCTCGAGCGTCGTCTTGGCGTTGTCGCCGCGGAAGTTGACGCCGTAGTAGAGGACGCGGTTGGAGCGCGACGCGGCTGCGCGGCGCAGGGCGACGACGCTGTTGAAGAGGGGGGTCTGCCAGCGGTTGAGGAAGAGGTCGAAGTCGACCGTGATCCGCGTGTAGGGGACGCCGGGGGTGAGCGGCAGGTTGAAGCTCTTCGCCGAGTTCCCCTCGACCGCGCTGAGGAAGACACCGGGCGCGGTGAACGTCTGGGCGCCGGCCGGCGGTGGATTGCCACCTCCCGTGGAGCCGCCGCCGCCGGAGCTGCCGCCGCCCGTCGCCCCGGGCGCCGTGTTGAGGGCCAGCGCCGGCGTGACGACGTTCGTCTGCGGCCCGCCGACCTCGTACACCATCGCGTAGGCATAGAACGGATGGTCGCAGCTCACCTGGAAGCGCACGTCGGCGATGTCGCCGGCGGCGAGCGTCTGGAGGACGCCGTCGAAGGCGCGGTGCGAGAGCGGCAGCACCGAGACGATGGCGCTCGGCGACAGCGGCGTGTTGTCGGCGGCGAAGGCGCCGATCGTGCACTGAGCCGCCGCGGTGGAGAGGTTGACGATCGAGAAGTCCGTGGTCGTGCCGGTGGCCTTGTCCTGAGCGATCCCCGTGAGCTGGGCGAGGGCGTTGGCGGCGAGAGCGTTCGGCGAGCCGATGACGGGGAGCGTCGCGCTCGAGAGGACGTTCGAGTTGACGTCGGTGAGCTCGAGCCGCGCCGCCACCGAGAGCTGCGGCGCGCCGGTGACCGCGATCAACCCTTCCGTCTTGCCCGCCGGCGCGGCGGGGAGGACGGCCACGGTCGCCCCCGGGTTGACGTAGATCGGCGCCGACTGGGCCGCCGACAGCGTGCCGTCCGTCCCGGTGGCGACGAAGGCGGTGGTGAAGAAGCGCGGCGCGGCGCTGGTGTTCGAGATCCACAGCCGGGTGCGGAAGGCCGTGCCGTTCGGCGTGGCGCCGCTCGCGAAGGGGACGAAGACCTCGCCGGCGGCGAGCGGAGCGACCCAGGGACCGACCGCGGCGAGGAGCATGAGGCAGCCGCACGCGAGCGCCTTCTTCATCGAACGAGCCTCCTGATGATCCGGCGACCGAACGCCGTAGACGATGAAATTGCAAGCATTCTATAGCTTTGAGGCCGCCCACTGCAATGGAAACTGTGCAACTTGAGGGCGCCGGACGTAGTAGGATCGCCCGCGTTTCGCACGGCTCCGCGGCGAGCCGAGGACGGAGGGACACCCCTACAGGTGAAGAGGATGGACGCATCGGCAGCGGTGTGGAATCCGCGCGGCCAGGAGATGGCAGGCGAGGACGACCTGCAGGCGAGAGCGGCGGCGGCGCGGAAGCGCGGTGCGCTCGGCCTCGCGATCGGGCTCGCCGTCGCCGCCGTTCTCTACTACCTCAAGCCCCACCGCCCGGAGCCGGCTTACGCGGTCGCCGCCGTCGCCGTGCTCTTCGCGGCCATCGCGCTCGCCTCGCCGACCGGCCTCTACCCGCGCCTCCAGCGCCTGCTCGACGCCTTCGGGGGCGCCGTCGGCGCCG
>DATBQN010000241.1:0-2177 GCA_036560825.1 Thermoanaerobaculia bacterium | reverse complement strand
CGATGTGAAACTCGCAGCGCCGGGCCGAGGCGGTGGTCAAGTGGCTGTCCGAGCACGGCGTCGACAAGAGCCGTCTGTCCGCGGAGGGCATCGGCAAGGACCGTCCCATCGCGCCGAACACGACCGACGCCGGTCGCGCGGTGAACCGTCGCGTCGAGTTTCACATCGAGCAGCAGGACACGACCAGCAAGGAGCTGGTGACGACGCCGGCAGGCGGCACCGTCGCCGCACCCCCCGCGACCAAGCCGGTGCCTCCCGGCGCGGCGCCGACGCCGAAGTCGCAGATCCCGCCCAAGCCCTGACGTTCGGGGACGGCCGCCGACTAGAAGAGGTACGCGAGCAGGCCCACGTCGGCGTAGGCGCCGGCGCCGGTGTCGAAGGCGCCGCCGCTGGTGCCGAGCTCCCAGTGGAGGGACCAGCGGGGGTCGAAGAAGATCTCGGCTCCGGCGAACCAGTTGCCGTCGATCTGGCCGGCGAACCAGTTGCCGTCGACGTCGCGGGCGCTGGGGCCGGTGAGGCCGTAGAAGACGTCGGGGCCGCCGCCGGCGTAGACGCGGACGAAGTTCCAGAGGGGCCTGGAGCGGAAGACGGCCTCGATCTTCCCCCCGAGGGCGGTGCCGGCGCCATGGAGGCCGACGTAGAAGACGGGGCGCGCGCGGATGGCGAAGAGCCAGCCGAGGGGGACGACGACGCTGAGCTGGTACTCGAGGGCGGTGGCGGCGCCGGAGACGTCGACGCCGAGGGCGACTCCGCGACCGCTCGGCTCGGACCAGGAGCTGCTGCACGACGGGCACTGGAGGGCGGGCGGCTCGGGCGGCGTCACGATTCGAGCAACCAGGCGAGATAGAGGAGCGCGTAGGCGTTGATGAGGAGCGTCCGGACCCAGTGGGTGGCGAGGATCTTCGCGAGGAACGGGCTCGCGGGGCCGCGCTCGTCCTTGCTGAGCCTCGCCTGCCATCGGCCCCAGAACGCGGCGGTCAGGGCGTGGGAGGCGAGCTGGCAGGCGAAGCCTCCCCAGACGGCCCACGCCGGCGAGGCAGGCGGATGGAACCAGAGCAGGGCGATCGAGCCGGCGAAGGCGAGGCCGACCGGGGCGAAGACCCAGTAGGGGAGCTTGCGCCAGTGGCTCGCCTGGACGAGGCGGA
Source organism: Thermoanaerobaculia bacterium (assembly GCA_036560825.1). GTDB lineage: Bacteria > Acidobacteriota > Thermoanaerobaculia > Multivoradales > UBA5704 > DATBQN01. The sequence goes on along the minus strand of DATBQN010000241.1, from coordinate 1,032 downwards.
AGCTTCCCGGCGCGATGAGCTTCCAGGAGCGGAAGATGTCGACCTCGTGCGCCCAGATGGTGCCGGCGTTGTAGAACGCGAGGGCGACGTTGAGGGTGAGGAAGGCCCGGGCGGTCACGGGGTGCTCGCTCCTCGCTGGGCGAGGGTCTCGACGACCTCCGCGAGCACCTTGGCGAGTCTCGCGGCGACCGGTGGGGGCAGCGTGGCGAGCGAGGTCTCGAAGCGTGCGGCTCGCGCCGCGGCGACCTTGCGGAGCAGGCCCTCGCCCTTGCGGGTGAGGCTGACGCGTCTTTCGCGGCGGTCCTCGGCGCCGAGGTCGCGGCGGACGAGCCCGAGCCGGACGAGCTTGTCGACGAGCTGGCTGGTGGCGGGTCGCGAGAGGCGGAGGTGATCGGCGACGGCGGAGACGGTGCAGGGGGTGCGGGTGAGCTCGAGGACGGCGAGCTGCGGCGTGGTGAGCTTGCTGGCGTGGAGGATGGGCAGGGTGCGGCCGTCGTCGAAGCGGTGCATCTCGGACATGAGGCGCAGGACGAGCTGCGCGAGGCGCGCCGTTCCATGTGTGTTGGCCATCGAAACTATTTCTAGCTCGAAGCCATCGGGGCGGCAAGCGGCGCTGCCCCCGTGAGGTGGCGCGGCGTCTAGGGCTCTCGCCCGTCCGGCTCGGCGGTCTTGGCGCGGACGAACTGCTCGAAGACGGTGAGCTTGACGGGGGTCTCTGCGCCGACTTCGGTGAGGACGCGCTTGACGCGCATCCAGTCGAGGCCGCCGAGGCCGGCGCCGATGCGGGGGAGGCCGATCTCGGGGATGCCGGCGTGGGTGGCGAGCTCGACCATCTTGCGGAGGGCCTTGGCGAGGGCGGGGAGCTGGGCCTTCTTCCGCCAGTGCTGCTGGGTGCCGAGGTTGTAGACGGTGGTGTCGCCCTCGGTCCACGGGAAGACGTCGCCGAGGCCGAAGCGCCCGTCGGCGCAGCGGGCGGCGTACTCGTCGAACATGCGGGGCCAGCGGCGCTTGAACTCGATGGCGATGCCGGCG
>DATBQN010000240.1:0-2793 GCA_036560825.1 Thermoanaerobaculia bacterium | reverse complement strand
ACCGTGGTGAGAAAGCTCAGGTAGGTGTCGACCGTGATGAGCGGCGTCAGGCCCTTGCCGATCTCGAAGAAGAACGCCGCGGCGCGCGGGAAGGCGACGTAGTAGCCGAAGGCGCCGCCGCCGATGAAGAAGGCCGAGGTGCAGAGCACGAAGGGGAGCGCGAACCGCCGCTCGCGCGGGTAGAGGCCGGGAGCGATGAAGCACCAGGCCTGGTAGAGGATGAACGGCGAGGCGGCGAAGATCGCCAGGATGCAGGCGAGCTTGAAGTAGAGGATGAAGGGGTCCGAGAGCTTGTTGTAGACGAGCTGGTGGGGCGGCGGCAGATACGACAGGATCGGCGCCGCCAGGAAGTGGTCGAAGACCCACTTCGAGTAGGTCCAGCAGGGGAGGAAGACGACCGCCATCCCCACGATCGACCAGAGGATCCGCTTGCGCAGCTCCTCCAGGTGCTCGATGAGCGACATCCGGGGCAGCTCGTCGGCGCCGGGCGGGGGGAGGCGCTCGGGGGCGGCCATCGGCGGGATCGGGGATCGGCGGTGGGTGGGAGCCTAGGTCGAAGTCGGCTCGCCGGACGCGGACGCGGCGGGGGGGAGCGGTTCCGCCGCCTGGACGGCGGCTGTCGGCGCCAACTCGGCGGGCTCATGCGGAGGAGCGCTCTCGGCGCCCTGCTCCACTTGCGGCATCGTCTCGGCCGGCAGCGGCCGCGCCGCCGGCGCGGCCTCCTGCCCGAAGACCGGGGCGACGCTCGCGAGGTCGACGCGCCGCGGCCGGGACGGCTGCTCGTCCTCGATCGAGAGCTCGGTCGAGATGGTGTTCTTGAGGTCGTTGGTCGCCTTGCGGAACTCGGCCAGCCCTTTGCCCAGAGTGCGGCCGATCTCGGGCAGGCGCTTGGGTCCGAAGACGAGCAGCGCGATGACCATGATCAAGAGGATTTCCGGCACACCCAGCGAGCCCATGGCGACCTCCGAGGCGATCGATCTTCAGCGTTCGGCCCCGTAAAGTCAAGGCGCGGCGGCCTTCCGGCGGCCTTCCGGGTGGGACCGGGCCCCGGCCGTGGCGCACGGTTTACACCCCCCCGCCGCCGGCCCCGGTGGTACACTCTGGGGCCATGAAGCGCTCCTTCCGCATCACCGCCGTCGCCCTCTTCACCCTCGCCATCGCCCTGGGCGGTATCGTCGGGGACCGCGTGCTCGCCTTGACCGACGAGGCGCGCGATCACCTCCGCGCCTACACCGAGCTGATCAACGCGGCGCACGACCACTACGGCGTCGCGGTGAGCTACCGCGACCTCGTCTTCGCCTCGGTCCAGGGGATGCTGCGCACCCTCGACCCGCACACCAGCTTCCTCCCTCCCGAGGCCTACACCGGGATGCGCGAGAAGCAGCAGACGAGCTTCTACGGTTTGGGCATCCTCGTCGGCCTGCGCGACGGGCAGCTCACTGTGATCTCGCCGCTCGAGGGCTCGCCGGCCGCGCGCCAGGGCGTCCAGGCGGGCGACGTCATCAGCACCATCGAGGGCGAGGCCACCGAGACGCTGTCGCTCGACGAGGCGGTGCAGAAGCTCAAGGGCCCGAAGGGGACGCAGGTCAAGATCACCATCGTGCGCCGCGGCCTCGACAAGCCGCTCGCCCTCGCCATCCAGCGCGCCGAGATCCCGCAGACGACGGTGCGCTCGGCCTACATGCTGGACGGCGAGACCGGCTACATCCTGCTCTCCGAGTTCGCGCGCGGCACCGGCCGCGAGGTGGCCGACGCCGTCGAGAAGCTGAAGGCGAAGGGGATGAAGCGGCTGGTCTTCGACCTGCGCAACAACGGCGGCGGCCTGCTCGACCAGGCGATCGACGTGGTCGACCAGTTCGTGCCCTCCGGCAGCCTCATCGTGCAGACCCGCGGCCGCACCCGCGACTCCGTCCAGGAGTACCGGGCCGACGGCAAGTACGCGGCGCTCGACATGCCGGTCGTGGTGCTGGTCAACGAGGGCACCGCCTCGGCGGCGGAGATCGTCTCGGGCGCCCTCCAGGACCACGACATGGCGCTCGTCGCGGGCGAGCCGTCGTGGGGCAAGGGCCTCGTGCAGACGGTCTACAACCTCTCCTACGGCTCGGGGCTCGCGCTCACCACGGCGAAGTACTACACGCCGTCGGGCCGCCTCATCCAGCGCGACTACACCTCCTACTTCGACTACTACACCCACGCCGGCGCCGGGCCGCCGAAGCCGGGGGCGGGCCACGTCCAGACCTACCAGACCGATCTCGGGCGGAAGGTCTACGGCGGCGGCGGCATCACCCCGGACGTCGACGTCGAGGACGACAAGCTCTCGACCTTCCAGCAGTTCCTCCTGGCGCGCAACGCCTTCTTCACCTTCGCCGTCGACTACAAAGGGCGCCACCAGATCCCCTCGCCCGACTGGAAGCCGGACGACGCGGTGCTCGACGACTTCCGCGCCTTCCTGAGCAAGGAGAAGGTCGCCACGGCGGACGAGATCAAAGCCGCCTTCGCCAAGCCCGACGAGCGCGACTTCGTCCTCCTCCAGATCCGCGCCGAGGTGCTCAACGACGCCTTCGGCCAGGAGGCGCGGAGCCGCGTGATCACCGCCTCCGACAAGCAGGTCAAGGCCGCCTTCGGCCTCTTCCCCCGCGCCGCCCAGATGCTCGCCCAGCGCCTCAATCTGAAGGAGGAGCGCAGGGCGGCGAAGTAAGGGGGCTTCTTTCCCCCCTGGGACCGCCGGCGTCCCGCCGGCCGGCGTCTCGCATCGGATAGAAGGAGCCGGCGAGACGCCGGCGCTCCCAGGCG
>DATBQN010000239.1:0-4341 GCA_036560825.1 Thermoanaerobaculia bacterium | reverse complement strand
CGCGAAGTCGAAGTCGATGAGGTTGCGCTGCCGCGCCTCGAAGGCGGTGACGGCGAAGCGGAAGGGGCCGGCGTCCTGCTCGAGGCCGAGCTCGGTGCTGGCGCTGCTCTCCGGCCGGAGGTCGGGGTTGCCGCTGCCCGGGAAGAAGAGCTCGCCCAGGAACGGCGCGCGGAAGGCCTCGCCGTAGCTGGCGCGCAGGCGGGTCGTCGGCGCAAGGCGCGCGACGCCGCCCAGGCGCAGGCTCGTCTGCCCGCCGTAGACGTCGTTCTGGTCGCGGCGCAGGCCGCCCTGGAGATGGACCTCGCCAAGGTCGTAGCCGGTCTCGCCGAAGGCCGCCCAGGTGCGCTGGCGGGAGCCGGCGAGATCGGTGCCGAAGTTCGAGCCCTCGGTGACCTCGAGGCGGTCGCCCTCGGCGCCCGCCGAGAGGCGGAGGTCGTCCCCCACCCGGTAGGAGGCGACCGTGCGCCCGCGGAGGGCCTCGGACTCGGTGTCCGAGGAGACGAAGCCGGCGGGATCGGCGGGATCGCGGAAGGCGCTGGTGAGCCGGAAGTCGGAGAGCTGGGCGTCCACCTCCCAGCGGCCGCGCTCGGCGTGGAAGGGGAGGGCGAGCTCGCGCTCGTTCCACGAGATGCGGCGCTCGAAGGTGGGCAGCCCGGCGAACGGGATGCCGGTCTCCGAGTCGTCGCCGCGGGCGAGGAGCCCGAGGCTGGTCGCCGGCGCCAGGTTCCAGGTGGCGCGCGCCGAGAGGTCCTCGCTGGTGAAGCGGTCGTTCCTGAACTCGCCGTCGCCGCCGCGCAGGTGGCCGGCGAGGTCGAAGTGGACGGGGCCGGCGTCGAAGCCGGAGGCGCCGCCGGCGCGCAGGTAGCCGTTCTCGCCCCCCTCCACGCGCACCGACGTGCCGCGCTCGCCGCCGGTGATGACCTGCACCACGCCGCCGACCGCGTTGCTGCCGTACTGCGCGCTCCCCGGCCCGCGCAGAACCTCGATGCGTCCCACCCCCTCGCTCGGCACCAGCTGCCAGTTGGCGCCGCCGAAGAAGGGGTCGTTGAGCTCGATACCGTTCCACAGCAGCAGGGTCTGGTCGGAGTCGGCGCCGCGCAGGAAGACGGAGGTCTGCTGGCCGGGCGAGCCGGTCTGGACGACGGTCATGCCGGGGACGACGGCGAGGAGATCGGAGAGGCTGGTGGACTGGCGGGCCGCGATCTCCTGCCGGTCGATCACGGTGACGGCGCCGGGGCTCTCGGCCACGGCCTCGGGGGCGAGCCCGGCGGTGACGACGATGGTCTCCTGGAAGGCCGGCGGGTTGGGGACGGCGGCGGTCTGCGGCGGGTTGGTGGCTGGACTTTCCTGGGCGACGGCCGGCATCCAACCCCCGAGGATGGCGGCGACCAGAAGGATCTGGCGCATTCGGTGCTCCTTTCCCGTCCGCCGGGAAGGGAGGGGAGGCTGGCGCGGAGCACCGACAACCCGTCTCCCGCGCCCCGCGGGCGGAGTCGGACGGAGCGGCAGGTCTCCTGGCTTCCGGATCTTCCTACTCCCGGACCTTCCCACCGGGGCAACCACACGCGAGTGTGATCCGCCCGGGCAGTGGCGATCTTTCCGGTTTCGTACCCGGTTACAGTGGCGGGGGCCACGCCGGACTCTCACCGGCTTCCCTCTTGACTCGGGAGGACTCCGAGTCACCGCTCCGTCGGTTGTCAAAGATCGCCGCCCGCGAGCGCGGGCGAGCGAGGGACTCGGGCCTACTGCTGGTGCGGCGGCGCCGGCGGCTGGACGACGATCGGCTGCAACGCGCTCGGGCCTCCCGAGTAGGGCGAGATGAAGCTCGACGGGATACCCTGGGTGTCCTCGGTCTGCACGCCCTGCTGGATGGTGTAGTTCGGCCTCGGCTGCTGGCCCTGGAGGAGGTTCTGCAGCGCCTGCGCGTTGGAGCCGCCGACGTCCTTGTTGGGCACCGGCAGGTCGTTCGGGGCGTCGCCCAGCGAGATCGTGGTGGCATTGATGGCGATGCCGAAGCCGCGCGTGGCGTTCTCCGAGACGACGGTGGTGAGGTCGCTCTTCTTGACCCCGATCCAGTTGCCGGCGTCGGTCAGCACCAGCACCATGCCGTGGTCCCAGCTCGCCTCCTGCGGCTCGTACAGGCTGTCGATCACCGTGCCGTTGGAGAGGCCGACGTGGAACACCAGGGCGGCGGCGGGCTGCGCCGAGACGGCCGCGAGGGCGGCGACGAGGAGGAGAGGCCCTGAGGCGATCCGGGCGATCCGACCGATCCGAACATGAGCGCGGACCATGCGAAACCTCCTGCGGGCGCGAGCCCGCAACCATGGAAACTGTTGCATGTTAGCACGAAGGGGGCCGCTCATCGAATCGGCTCGGAGGCCGTGGCCGGCCCAGCCGCAGTCAGCTTGCCCACGTGGTAGTAGCCGTGAAATCCCGCTGCGTTCGCCTCGGGGTAGAGGACGACCTTCTCGGCGTCGCCGGGCCGAACCGGCTTCAGAGGATGGATTCCGCAGTGCTGCGCGTCGGCGTCGGTGCACGTCCATGCCGCACCGCCGGAACCGGAGACGTCGAGGGCGAGGACCTTCCGGCCCGGCAGCTCCTTGACCAGGAACGCGCCCATGTTCGGCCGCTTGGGGTCCCAGGGAGTGCCGTCCTTGGTCCGCGTGTGAAGGTTGCCGGTGAGGACGAGGAGCAGAGCATCGGGGGCGGCTTGCGCCTCGGCTTTCACGCGATCGGCCATGAAGCGGTCGCGCGCCTCGACCTCGCGGTCGACGAGCTTGGCGCGCACCGGCAGGCCCTGACGCGCCATCCGGCGCAGGCTCTCGATGAGGTCCAACATGGCCTGGCTCGAGCGGCCGTCCTGGTACGACCGGCGCCAGAAGGCGCCGGCGAGGAGCGCGGCGCGATCGGCCGCCGCGCCTTCCGAGGCGAGATAGGCGGCGACGCGCGGCGCCTCCGGGTCCGGGATCTCGAGGCCGACGGTCACCTGGGTGCCGGCGCGGGCGGCGAGGCAGGCGGCGTTGGCGGCGAAGGCGGGGCTCTCGCGCGTGCCGTGGATCTCGCCCAGGAGGAGGATCGTGCCCGGCTTCAAGAGCGGCGCCAGGCCGTCGACCGCGCGACAGGCAAGGGGCGCTGGCGGCGGGCCGGCCGCGGTCGCGGCGGCGATGACGGACGCCGGCACCGGCGCCGGCGCGAGGAGCACGGCGGCGAAGAGCGGGGCGAGGACGGACGGGCGCGGTTTCGTCATGGGTCTCCTCGAGGTCTGCCACGAGCTTCAACGCGCCGGGCGAGCGGAAGTTGCGCCGCGGATAGACTGTCCCGCACCCGGGCCCCCGCCATGGCCGATTTCGACCTCGCCGATCCCGCCTTCGTGGCGGTGTACGACGACCTGCCGCTCTGGTCGGCGGCCTGCGGCCAGCTCCTGCTGGAGGAGATCCGGCTGGCTCCCGGGCTGCGCGCCCTCGACGTCGGCTGCGGCACCGGCTTCCCGCTCGTCGAGCTCGCCGAGCGCCTCGGCCCCGCCGGCGAGGCGCACGGCGTCGATCCCTGGGCGGCCGGCCTCGCCCGCGCGCGGCAGAAGATCGCCCGGCGCGGCGTGCCGAACGCCTTCGTCCATGAAGGGAATGCGGAGGCGCTGCCGTTCCCGGACGGCCACTTCGACCTCATCGTCTCGAGCCTCGGCCTCAACAACTTCGAGCGGCCCGCGGCCGCCCTCCGCGAGTGCCGGCGGGTGGCCCGGGAGGGCGCCGAGATCGCCCTCGCGAGCAACCTCCAGGGCACCTTCGCCGAGCTCTACGAGGAGCTGCCCGCGGCGCTCGCCGCGGCCGGCGTGGCGGACGCCGGGGAGCGGGTCGCCGTTCACGTCGCGCATCGAACGACCGTGCCGCGCACGCAGGATCTCCTCGCCGGGGCCGGCTTCGAGCCGGTGCAGGCCGTCGAGCGCTCCTTCCGCATGCGCTACGCCGACGGCGCGGCCGTCCTCGCGCACCACTTCATCCGCCTCGGCTTTCGCCCGGCCTGGGAAGAGCTGGCACCGGAGGGATCGCGGGCCGCCGCGATGGAGGCCCTCCGGCAGCGGCTCGACGAGCGCGCCGCGCGGGCGGGAGAGGTCGTCCTCACCGTGCCGATCGCCTGCGTGCTGGGCCGGGCGCGGTGAAGGAGCGCCCGGAGTGCGGCTACGGGCCAGCTCCGGCCGCGATCGCCAGGGCGCGGTCGAGTTGCTCGTCGCGGTGATCGGCGACGCCGCGGATCGTCCGCGGGACGGGGACGGTCGGCGCGATGCCGACGCCGTGGTGGCGCGAGCCGTCGTGCTTGAGCACCTTCATCCCCGTCCAGGTGATG
>DATBQN010000238.1:0-4129 GCA_036560825.1 Thermoanaerobaculia bacterium | reverse complement strand
CCTCGGCAAGATCGAGGAGCTCATGCTCGACCTGGAAAAGGGAAGGGTCGCCTACGCCGTCCTCTCCTTCGGCGGCGTGCTCGGCATGGGCGCCAAGCTCTTCGCCATCCCCTTCGAGGCGCTGAAGCTCGACGCCGACCGCCACCACTTCACGCTCGACGTCGACAAGGAGAAGCTGAAGAACGCTCCCGGCTTCGAGAAGAACAACTACCCGAAGGTCGCGGACCGCGCCTGGGGCACCCAGATCTACAACTACTACGGGTACAAGCCCTACTGGCAGTAGGAGCTCGCATCAGCGGGAGAAGGACCGAGGGCGGCCGCGAGGCCGCCCTCTTCATTTGGAGGCGGGCTTTGCCGGCCCTCCCAGGGTCGAGAACGCCGGCGCCGGGAGCTGCCAGTAGAAGGGCTCGCGGCGGCGCGGGTGGTTGCCGATCTCGTCCAGGGTCTTGCCGTCGTAGAGGCGGCCGTTCGCCATCACCTGGTCGATCGACTCACTGTTGTGGATGTCGTCGAGCGGGTTCTTGTCGAGGACCACGAGGTCGGCGAGCTTGCCCGGATCGAGGGAGCCCAGGTCCCGGTCGAGGCCGAGGTACTGCGCCCCGGCGAGGGTCGCCGCGTGGAGCACCTCCATCGGCGTCATCCCGCCCTGGGCCATCATCCACATCTCCCAGTGCGCGCCCAGGCCCTCGCGCTGGCCGTGGGCGCCGAGCTGCACGTGGACGCCCTGGTGCAGGAGGTCGGCCGCGTTCTTCGCGCTCTCGATGTGCCCCCACTCCTCGTCCGGCGCCGTGAAGGTGCGGCGGGCGCGGGGGTCGATCACCTCGCGCGGCACGAAGGACATCAGGCGCTGGTCCTCCCAGACGTGGGTCTTGGCGTACCAGTAGCTCTCGCCCCAGGGGCCGCCGTAAGCGACGATGAGCGTCGGCGTGTAGCCGACCTTGGTGCCGCGCCAGAGCTGCCGCACGTCGTCGTAGATCCTCCCCACCGGCAGCGAGTGCTCGATCCCGGTGTGCCCGTCGACCACCATCGTCATGTTGTGCTCGAAGAGGGAGCCGCCTTCGGGCACCACCATCATCCCGAGCTCGCGCGCGGCGGCGATGATCTGCTGCCGCTGCTCGCGACGCGGCTGGTTGTAGCTCTTGACCGAGAACGCTCCCACCGCCTTCATCCGCCGCAGGTGCCCCAGCGCGTCGTCGAGGCTGTCGATCGGCGCGGTGAAGGGCGCCGTGGCGCCGTAGAGGATGGTGCCGGTGGAGAAGATCCGCGGCGCGGTGATCATCCCCGCCCGGCCGAGCTCGCTCGCGGCGAACACCGTGTCGGTGTCGTTCGAAGGATCGTGCAGCGTGGTGACGCCGAAGGCGAGCGTCGCGTAGTTGACCCAGCTCGTCTGCGGGATGATGCCGTCCGCCCCGAACCTGCCGTGCCAGTGGACGTCGATGAGGCCGGGGATGATTGTCTTGCCCGCCGCGTCGACGATGCGGGCGCCGGCGGGCACCCGGGTGGTGGCGCGCGGGCCGACCGCCTCGATGCGGCGGCCGGTGACGACGACGGTGCCGTCCTCGATCACCTCGTCTCCCTTCATGGTGATGACCCGGGCGCCGACGAAGGCGACGGTGCCGGCGGGGGCGTCGCTCGGAGCATCGAAGGAGAGGTCGACGCCCTTCTCCGGCGGCGCCGGCAGGACGACCGGCGCGCCGAAGAGGAAGGTGAAGGCGTCCTTGAGCTCGCGGGTGTAGAGCTCCGGCCCCAGCGACCAGTGGAGCGCCCGCGAGTCGCCCGACCAGCGCAGGTACTCGCCGGCGTCGCGGCTCACCTTGGCGATCGGGATGGAGGTCGCCTTGGGCCCCAGGTCAACCGGCTTGCCGGTGGCGACGAAGGGCGCCACGTAGGCGTTGAAGCGCTCGCGCCAGGCCACCCACCGGCCGTCGGGCGAGACGCGGAACTCGGTCGCCCATTCGCTCGCCAGCTGGGTGCGCTCGTCGGCGCCGTTCAAGCCGATCGAGATGAGCTTCCGGTGGTCGTCGTCGTCGACCATCATCAGGAAGACGCGGTCGGAGGCGGCGCCGAAGTGCGGCGCCACGCCGTGATCGGCGACGAGGACGGAGGCGCCCCCCGCCGCCGGCACGCGGTAGATCCCGGGCTCGCTCGACCAGGCCGCCGTCGTCAGGTAGCCGCCGGCGACCTTTCGGTAGACGACCTGCCGGCCGTCGGGCGTGAAGACCGGCTCGACGTAGTGGCCAGGCTCCAGGGTCAGCGTCCGCCCCTCCCCGCCGTCGGCCGGGACGACGCGGACGCTCCCCAGCGTCCTGTCGCTCCAGGTGGTGTAGACGACGAGGCGGCCGTCGCGCGAGAACGAGGGGAAACTCTCGAAGTGCTCGCTCTGCCGGGTCAGGCGGCGCGGCACGCCGTTCGGCAGGCCCTTCACCCAGAGGTGGCCGAGCGCCTGGTAGACCGCGCGGTCGCCCTGCGGCGAGACGTCCACCCAGCGCAGCATCCTGACGTGGAAGCGCGCCGGGGCGACCTCGACCGGGAAGCGCACGGCCTCGGTCACCCGGCGGGTCGAGCGGACGTGGAAGGGGATCTCGGCAACCCGGCGCGTCCGCACGTCGATCCGCCGGATCTTGCCGCCGGCCCAGAAGACGATCGACCGCGAGTCGGGCGTCCACGCCATCGACGGGTAGACGCCGTGGATCGACCAGGTCTCCTGCATGTCGCGGTCGAGCCCGTCGTAGATCGGCCAGCTCTCGCCCGAAGCGACGTCCAGGAGATGGAGGACGCTCCTGCCGCGCACCCTCCGGACGAAGGCGAGGAGCTTGCCGTCACGGGACGGCGTGGGGCGCACGGCGCCGCCCGGCCCGGTGACGAAGGGCTCGGTCTTGCCGCTCTGCCGGTCGAGCCGCTGGATGTCGAAGATCTCGCCGTTGGGATCCTTGTTGTACTCGAAGGTCGAGCCGGGCGTGACGTCCTGGCTGTAGTAGAGAGAGCGGCCGTCGGGCGAGAAGGCGGGCTCGCCGAGGTCTTTCTGGTCGTTGGGGCGCTTGGTCATCTGCAGGCCGTCGCCGCCGGTCTTGTGGTAGAGCCAGATCTCGCCGGCGCCCAGCGAGCGCTCGGCGGTGAAGTGCTTGCGCGCCGCGAGGAACTGGCCGTCCGGCGTCCACACCGGGCTGTTGAGCAGCCGGAAGCTCTCCTTGGTGACCTGGCGCGGCCGCGTGCCGTCGCGCTCCATCACCCAGATGTTGTCGCCGCCGCCCTGGTCGCTCGTGTAGGCGATCTCCTTGCCGTCCGGGCTGTAGCGCGGCTGCATCTCCCAGGCGACGCTGTGGGTGAGCGCATGGGCCTCGCCGCCGCCGATCGGCAGGGTGTAGAGGTCGCCCAGGAGGTCGAAGGCGATCTCGTCCCCCTTGGGCGAGACATCGAGGCTCAGCCAGGTCCCTTCGGTGACGTCGATCGGCACCTCGTGCGACGGGCCGGGCGGCTCGTTGACGTTCCAGGTCTTCTTGTCCTCCGGCTTCTTGTCGTCCGGCTTCTCGGGCGCCTTCTTCTCCTCGGGCTTGGCGGCCGGCGCCTCCCCCTTCTTCGCCTCGTCCTTGGCGCCGTGGCCGGGCCGGGGAGGGGGCTCGTCTGAGTCGAGCGCGGAAGGGGGCATGGGAGCCGGCGGCTCGGCGGCGGCGAAGCGGACGGCACCGGTGCCGAAGGCGACCGCCAGGGCGAGCGAGAGGCCGAGCGGCAGGAGGAGCTTCTTCATGGACACGCCTTTCGGTTCCGGAGAGGTGCGCAGAGGGTCGACGGACAGATACGTCCGGACCGGGCCTCGGGTTCTGTCGTCCTGCGAGCTGCGCGGAGACTAGAGAGGGGGACGGCGGGATGTCAACGTCCGGAGGGGAAGCTTCTACCCGACGGTCCCCGAACGCAGCAGGCTGTCGAGCTCGTCGGGACGCGCCGACCGCATGCGCGCCTCCTCGGGCGCCACGGTGCCGCTCCTCACCAGGCCGGCGAGCGAGTCCTCGAAGGAGATCATGCCGTGGGCCTTGCCGAGGGTGACCTCGGTGTAGAGCTTCTGCAGGCTCTGGCTGCGGATGTGGTGGCGCACCGGGTAGGTCGCCATGAGGAGCTCGATCGCCGGCACCCG
>DATBQN010000237.1:0-16323 GCA_036560825.1 Thermoanaerobaculia bacterium | reverse complement strand
GCCACTACTGGCTCTTCTACGGCGCGCTCTCCGACGTCGAGTACTGGGTGACGGTCACCGACCTCGCGACCGGCGCGGTGAAGACCTACCATAACCCGCACGGCAACCTCTGCGGGCGCGGCGACACCTCCGCTTTCTCCGACGCGCCGGCGACGAAGAGCGCAGCTGCCGAGGTTGCCGGCGAGCTGGCGCGCTTGGCGGTGAATCCGGCGAGCCCGGCGGGGCTGGCGGGGGAGGGCACGTGGATCGCGGTACCCCTGCCGGAGACGGGAGCGCCCGTGGGTTTCGCCTCCGCGGCCGCCGCGACCTGCGCCGCGGGCCCCCAGGACCTCTGCCTGCTCGGCGATCGGTTCCGCGTCAGCGTCCGCTGGCACACGCCGCAGGGCGCCAGCGGCGACGGCCAGGCGACGCCGGTCACCGACGAGACCGGGACCTTCTGGTTCTTCGACCGCGACAACCTCGAGCTGATGGTCAAGGTGCTCGACGGGCGCGCCGTCACCGGCAAGTACTGGTTCTTCTACGGCGCCCTCTCCGACGTGCAGTACGACATCACGGTCACCGACACCATGACCGGCAGCTCCAAGCAGTACCACAACGCGCAGGGCAACCTCTGCGGCCGCGGCGACACGACGGCGCTGGACTGAGCGCGGTCGACGTCGAGTCGACGCCACTGCGCCCCCGCCCAGATCCTTCGCTGCGCTCAGGATGACATGGAGAAGGTTGTTACCACGCACAATGGCGACCTTCCCCATTGTCATCCTGAGCAAAGCGAAGGATCTGGGGGCAGGAAGACGGAATCCCAAGATTCGGGGCGCAAGGTTTGGCGGACGCCGGGCGGCATCGTCGTCCTCGTCCTCGCGGTCTCGACGCTCCTCCGCCTCGTCGTCGCCTCGTCGGTCGGGTTCCTCACCGGCGACGACGTCGAGGTGCTCGAGGCGGCCTTCGTCCCGGTGACGGGGCTCCACTACCAGGCGTGGGAGATCCGCAACCTCCTCTTCCCGCGGCTCCTCGTGGCGCCCGTCCTCGCGGCCGCCTCGGGCCTCGGAATTCACGACCCCTTCGCCCTGGTGCGGATCGCCGCCCTCCCCTTCGTGGCGCTCTCGGCGCTCAACGGCTGGCTCGTCTACCGCCTCGCCTGCCGGCTCGTCGATCGCTGGACCGCCGCCCTCGCCGCCGGCGTCTTCTCGTTCCACTGGCTCCCGCTCGCCTACGGCGGCACGGTCTACCCGCGGACGGTGTCGACCACCTGCGTCCTGCTCGCCGCGCTGCTGATCGCGCGGGAGGGCAGGGGGCTGGCGCAGAGCCTCCGCGCCCTCGGCGCGGGCGCCCTCGTCGCGCTCGGCTTCGCGGACCGCTACAGCGAGGCGATCTTCCTCGCGCCGCTCCTCGCCTTCGCCCTCTGGCGCGCCCGTGAGAGAGACCAAGAGGGCCAGAGAGGCTGGCTGGCGCGCGCCGCCGGTCCCTGCGGGGCGCTCGTCGTAGGCTTCGCGCTGGGGAGCCTCGTCACCGTCGGTCTCTCCGACCTCGCCTTCTGGGGCAAGCCCTTCGCGAGCCTCGCGGCGTTCGCCCGCTTCACCCTGCTCGAGCGGCGGTCCTCATCGCTCGTCACCCACCAGCCCTGGGGGTGGTATCTCGCGCGGCTCTACGTCTGGCTGCCGCCGACGCTCCTGCCGTTCCTCTGCATGCTGCGCCGCCGGCGCGGCCTCCTCCTGCCGTGGCTGGGCCTCGCCCTGCCGCTCCTCGTGCTCTCGCTCGTCCACCACAAGGAGCTGCGTTACCTGCAGGGGGGCGTGCCGTTCCTCGCCATCCTCGTCGCGGCGGGCGCCGCCGGGCTCTGGCGCGCCGGTTGGCGGCGCGTGACGATCGGCCTCCTCGCGGCGTCGCTCCTCCTCTCGCTCAACACCGCCCGCTCGGTGCTCTCCCGGCGTTCGCTCGCCGCGGTCGCGGCCGCCCGCGACCTCGGCGCCGATCCCGCGGTCCGCACCGTCGCCCTCTCGCAGGCCTGGGCCTACGGCCATCTCCTCTTCTTCGGCGACCGCGTCGCCGTGCTCGACCTCGCGACGCCGCCCGCCGAGGAGGAGGTCCGGAAAGCGCTCGCCGGTGTGGGAGTCGACGCCCTCGGCCTCTACGCCGACGACCTCGCCCGCGCCCCGAGCCTCGCCCTTCTCGTCGAGTCCGCCGGCTTCGCGCGGGCGGCCGTCTATCGGTCCTGGAACAGCAAGCCGGTCGTCGTCTTTCGCCGACGATCGAGGAGCGCGTCGTCGCGTGCTTACCTCACTCGCGCACTGTCTTTTTGTAGGCTCATATCCGTCGGATGACCCACGGAAAACCCAGGAGGTCTTCCCCATGAAACGATGCGCGATGATCCTCGGCTGTCTTCTCTTGATCGGTGGGACAGTTTGGGCGGCTCCGGTCGCTCTCCACGCTCCGGCCGCCGTCTCCGCGCCGGTTCCCACGGCCACCCCGGCGCCCTCGCCACTGCTCCCGGCGGAGCCCGGCGTGTCCCCGCCGCTTCCAGCTTGGCTCACCGCCGGTTCCGTCCCGGGAGGTGTCCCGGCCGCCAACCCGTGCTGCCCGATCGGCATCAACTGCACCACCTTCTGTCACGGCCCGGGCCACGCGGTGTGCGACGACGGCGCCTGCATCTGCCTCTGCCGCTGAGGTCCGGAGGACGGGGTAGGCCCCCTGCACCCACGCCAGGGGCTGGACGCCGCGTGACCCTCCACGTAGAGTTGGGCGCGATCGATTCGGCAGTCCGGACCCGTGGAAGGTGCGATGACGACGACCGGCGCGACATGGCGACCGCTGCTCCAGGGCGAAGCCGCAGCCGAGGCGTTGCAGACCGCCGAGGAGATCGCCGCGGCTCTGGCATCCGAGGTGGCGCCGGCCGAAGCCGAGGACCGGGCGGGCTCGGCGGCCTCTCTCTCCGCAGGCGCCGCGGGCCAGGCGCTGTTCTTCGATTACGCGGCGCAGGCCTTTCCCGCCGAGGAGAGGTACAGGGAGCTGGCGGAGACCTGCCTGGACCGCGCGATCGAGGCGGTCGCCGAGCGACCCATGGGCTTCGGCCTCTACGCCGGGTTCCCCGGCATCGCCTGGGCGGCGGAGCACCTGCAGCGCCGTGCCGCGGCCCCGGGTGGTGAGGCGCTCGCGGAAGGCGACGTCGACGACGTGAACGCCGAGATCGATGCCGCCCTCGACGACCTGCTCTCCCCGTCCGGCTGGCGGGGGCCCTACGACCTGATCGGCGGGCTCGTGGGCCTCGGGGTCTACGCGCTCGAGCGCCTGCCGCGACCGCCTGCCGCCGCCTGCCTCGCCGCGGTCGTCGATCGCCTGGCGGAGCTGGCCGAGAGCGGCCCCGGCGGGGTCACCTGGCTCACCTCGCCGGAGCACCTCGCCAGCCGGGTTCGGGCGTTCCACCCCGAAGGGCATTACGACCTGGGTCTGGCCCACGGCGTGCCCGCGGTCCTGCCGCTGCTCGCCCTGGCCTGGCGAGCCGGCGTGCGCGAGCCGGTGGCGTCGTACCTCCTCTCCGACGGGGTGCGCTGGCTCCTGGCGCAGCGGGAGGAGGCCGGGAGCGTGTCGTGCTTCACCACCTGGATCGCGCCGGGAGTCGAGCGCACGCCGGCGCGGCTCGCCTGGTGCTACGGGGACCCGGGCATCGCTGTCGCCCTCCTCGCCGCGGCGCGCCTGGCGGGCAGACCGGACTGGGAGCGCGAGGCCCTGGCGGTGGCGCGGCGCGCGGCCGAGCGGCCGATCGAGGGCGCCGGGGTCTGGGACGCGGGGCTCTGTCATGGCGCCTTCGGGGTGGCTCACCTCTTCAACCGCCTCCACCAGGCGACCGGCGACGAGCTGTTCGCGCGGACGGCGCGGGTCTGGTACCGGGAAGGGCTGCGGTTCCGGGAGCCCGGGCGGGGGGTGGCCGGCTTCGCCGCCTGGGAGCGCGGGGATGGAGAGGAGCCCCGCTGGCGTCCGGACGGCGGGTTCCTGACCGGCAGCGCGGGCATCGGGCTGGCGCTGCTCGCCGCCGCCACGCCCCACGAGCCGGCCTGGGACCGCGTGCTCCTGGCCGACGTTCCTTGCAACGGGACCGCGGCCCGCTAGCCGCGCCGCCGGACCGCTATCGCGCGGCGGCGTCGGCGACCGGTCTCCGGCCGCGGGCGCGGGCGGCGCGGGACTGGTAGATCCGCGCCAGCAGGTCGTAGAGGATCAGCTCGTGAGCGCGGGCGGCCGCGCGGATCATGCGGTTGACGTGCATGTGGACGAAGCTCGCCGCGAGCTCGGGGATCGACAGGGTGAGCCGGCCTTCGGCCGCGAGCCGCCGCAGCTCGGCGACGACGGGGCCGTTGCGCCGCGAGCGCAGGACGAGGACCTCGATGCCGGGGGCGAGCGGGCTCGCCGCGGCGCCCGCCGGGTCGAGGAGGGCCTCGAGGCTCTGCCGCTCGGCGCGGAACTTCTGGTCGAGCTGGAGCCGCAGGCCCTTGGCCGCCGCGGCGTCGGGAGCGTGCTCGCGCCGGAAGGAGTCGCTCAGGCGCGCCAGCAGGGCGGCCTTCTCCGCCGCGTCGAGGCCGAGGTCGGCGAGCAGCAGGTCCGTCCCCAGGAGAGCCAGGCGCCAGCGCGCGTCGGCGCCCTCGTCGCCCTCGATCATCTCGAGGATCTCGAGCACCGCCTCGCTGTCGAGGTGGAACAGGCGCTCGGCGAGCGCGATCCCCGCCGGCCCGCCGTAGCGCTCGACCTCCCGGTCGTAGGTGTCGAGCTGGAAGCGCCAGAGCCTGCCGCCGGCGAGCTCGGCGGCGGCGGCGCGCTCGAGCGCCGGCAGCACCTCGGCGTGGAGCCGCGCCGGGTCGCCGTGAAAGCGCAGGCGCAGGTGCCACTGCGGATCGCTGTAGCGGATGAAGAACCAGCCGTCGCACGCCCCCGCCGCGAGCGCCTCGCGGGCCACCGGCGCCGCCACCTCGCGGAGCAGCGCGTCGACCGAGGAGGTGCCGGCATAGAGCTTGGAGTAGAGCCACTCCGAGCCGGGCGGGAAGGAGCGCGGCACCGGCGCCTCCCGCGGCCGCGCCGGCGCGGCCACCAGCTCGCGGGCCGCCTCGGCGCGGCCCGCCCGCACGAAGGGCACCACCAGCTCGTGGAGGAACCGTCCCTCGGGACCCCGCGCGCAGAGCTCCTCCGGCGCCGGGAAGAGCTCGAAGAGCACGGCCTCCTTGCGCTGCTCGAGGAGGTCGAGCCAGGCGTCGAGCACGAGGGCGTTGTCGAGGTCGATCACCAGCTCGTTGTCGCCCTCGGCGAGGGCGACCCAGCGCGGCAGGTTCCGCGCGCGCCGCCAGCGGGCGACCGCCGCGAAGCGGGCGCCGCCGTCGACCCCGGCGAGGGACTTGATCTCCTCCTCGCTCATCCGCCAGCGCGCCCGCGCCAGCACCAGCCGGCCGGTGCTCACGCGGGGGAGGAACGCCGCGCTCTCGAGCGCGCCCCAGCTCCAGCCGAGGCCGGCGCTGATGCCCTGGGATTGCAGGGCGCAGAGGAAACGGTAGAGCCCGAGGCTGCCGGTGACGAAGTTGTGGGCGCTGGTCAGCCGCGGGACGACCTGCCGGCCGAGCCGCTCGGAGCGCAGGAGGATGCGCGCTCCCGCCACGGTGACGCGGAGATCGGTGACCGGGATCTGCCGCTCGGCGGGCGCGCCGGAGCGCCCGAGGAAGGGGATCTCGTAGGCGCGCAGGAGAGGCCGCGCGAGGATGTTGCCGATCCTGCCCTGCGGCAGGTGGACGACCTCCGCGAAGAGGGCGTCCGGCTGGGTCTCTTCCTCGCGCGCGAGGTGCCGCGCCACCTGCTCCGCGAGCTCGGGGTCGGCGTGGCAGAAGCGGCCGAGGAGGCGGGCGCCCGAGGGCCCGCTGGCGCCGCGCCAGAACAGCCGGAAGCGGCCCGCGGCGGCGTCCTCCTCGGAGGCCGCCGCGACCGTCGCCATGACCTGGAGGGCGTCCGGCAGGGGGTACGGCTCGCCCGCGCCCTCGGTACCCTCTGCCAGGCGCTCCAGGTCCTTCGGCTCGAGCGCCATCTCACGCTCGCCCCGGGAGAGGGCCTCCTCCAGCTTGCGGGTCAGAAAGCGGGCGCCGCCCGTCGTCGGGCTGGCCGTCTCGTCGGGGGCGGCGGGCAGGACGATGCCGTGCAGCAGGGGCGAGGCCTCGGCATGGGCCGTCTCGGACCGCTGGAAGCCGATGCCGACCTCCTCGTCGAGGACCTCGACGAGGGGCACCCAACACCCATCGCCATAGCGGTCGGTGAAGTCTTTGCGGAAGCGGTCGAAGGAATCCTGGCGGGGCCGGCCGGCGAGGCGGTGGAGGATCTCGACGCCGCGGCGCAGCTCGCCGAGGAGGTCCTCTCCCAGCGCCAGGCCATCGCCCGGCTTGACCATGTCCACCTGGAAGAGCCGCGACAGCTCGACCGCGGTCGGCAGCTCCCCGATGCGCCCGGCGAGCTCCCGATAGCGCGCCGGCGGGGCGCCCAACCCTGCGGCGTCGAGGGCGCCGAGCTCGCTCCGCGCCCGATCGAGGGCGCCGGCGACGGCGCGCCCCGCCGGCGCCGCCGAGAGCTGCGCCACGAGGTCGTGGATCGCCTCGCGGCCGGAGACCGGCGGCGACAGATCCGACACCAGCACCTGGCTGTCGATGAGCTCGGCGACGAAGCCCGCGGCCTCCGCGGGCGAGATCTCGGGATCGGCGGCGAGCGCGGCGGCGAGGTCCGCGGCGCGCGCCCCGGCGGCGGCGCGCTCGAGGGTGACGTCGAGGTATTCGGTCGCCTCGATCGCCACCAGGTGGTAGGAGCGCGCCTTGCCGTCGAGCCGCGCCTCGGCGTAGCGCCACCGCCCGGCGCCGCGGTAGAGGCTCGAGTTCGGGCGATAGAGGAGCTCAGCGCGGAGCGCCGGGTCGCGCCCCAGGTCCTCGGCGAGGGCGAACAGGTAGTCCATGTCCAGCCGGGTGTGGCGGCGATAGGCGGCGCGCGGCGCCAGGCGGAGCCGCGTCGAGCCGCCGAGGCGGCCCACCGAGCAGCCGGCGAAGAGACCGAACGGGGTCGCCCGCGCGGTCATGCGCAGGAAGTACCGCACCAGGGCGCACTCGGCCCGCCGGCCCTTCTTGGAGGCGGGGTCGGCCTGCCACCCGGCGAGGCCGTCGGCGAGCGAGGGGGAGGCGAGGAACACCGCCTCCGCGATCTCGGGGCGCTCGAGCAGCTCGCGCAGGCGGCCGCGCAGGCGCTCGCGGTCGCGGGCGAGCGCGGCCGCGAGCCGCTCGGGATCGCCCCCGGCGGTATCGGCGGTATCGGCGGTATCGGCAGTATCGGCGGCGTCGGCGGCCTCGAGCCCGTCGCCGAACGCCTCCAGCTCGTCGAACGGCAGGAGCGCCGTGCGCACGGCGAAGAAGCCGCAGCCGTCGAGCTCGGGCGCGGCCCGCGGCTCGGCTTTCAAGTCGCCGCCTCCTCGCGCTCCATCTGCGCCGCGAGGAGCTCGGCGTAGGTGCCGCCGCGGGCGAGCAGCGCCTCGTGAGCTCCGCGCTCGACGACCTGCCCCGCGTCCATCACCAGGATCAGGTCGGCGTTGCGGATGGTGCTCAGCCGGTGGGCGACGACGATGCGGGTGCAGCGCAACCGTCCCAGCGCGTCCTGGATCCTCTGCTCGGTGACGGCGTCGAGCGCGCTCGTCGCCTCGTCGAGGAGGAGGACGGCCGGATGCCGCACCAGGGCGCGGGCGAGGGCGAGCCGTTGGCGCTGCCCGCCGGAGAGCGACGCGCCGCCGTCGGACATCAGGGTGTCGTAGCCCATGGGCATGGCCATGATGTCGTCGTGGACGCTGGCGAGCTTCGCCGCGTCGACCACCTCCGACAGCGGCAGCGTCGGGTCGGCGAGGGTGATGGTGGCGCGTATCGAGGCGCCGAAGAGGTAGGGCTGCTGCGGCACCACCCCCATCTGGCCGCGTAGCGCCTTGAGGTCGAGCCGCACGAGGTCCCTGCCGTCGTAGAGGATGCGGCCCGAGGTCGGCGGGTGGAGGCCGACGAGCAGGCTCGCGAGCGTCGACTTGCCGGCGCCCGAGCGGCCGACCAGGGCGACGAAGCTGCCCGGCTCGACGTCGACCGAGACCTCGCGCACGACGAACGGCGAGGTCGGACCGTAGCGGAAGGAGACCGCCTCGAGCCGGATCTGCCCGCGCAGCTTGCCCACCGGGTTGGCCGCGTCCGGCTGCTGCTCCGGCGGGGCGTCCAGCACGTCCTCGATGCGCTCGAGGTAGCTCCCCAGGAGCTGCAGCTGGAAGGCCGTCGAGACCAGCGTCGAGAGCGGCGTCAGGAAGCCCACGGCGAGGGCGTTCAGGGCGAGCATCATGCCGAGGCTGAGCTCACCCCGCACCACCATTAGCCCGCCGAACAGCAGCACGACGATCGGCGAGCCGAGGTCGAGCGCCGCCAGCGTCGAGTCGACGAAGGCGGAGAGGCGGCCGCGCGCCAGCGAGACGTTGAGCACGCCGACGAAGAGGTTCGACCAGTGCTCGACGGCGCGCCGCTCGGTGCCGCTCGCCTTGAGCGTCTCGACCCCGGCGAGCATCTGGACCTGATAGGACTGCGAGTCCGCCTGCGCCTCGAGCGAGCGCGACATCAGCTCCTTCTGGCGGCGGCGGGTGAGCAGGAAGAGCGCCGCGCGCAGGGCTCCCAGGCCGAGCACCAGGAGCCCCACCCGGAAGCTGGCGACGAAGAGCAGGACCAGGTAGAGGCTGACCATGAAGCCGTCGAGCAGACCCGAGAGGGCCCCCGAGGTCAGGATGTCGCGCACCGTCGTGTTGCTGTTGAGCCGCATCATGAGGTCGCCCGCCGAGCGCTGCTGGAAGAAGGAGTACGGCAGGTCCATCAGGTGCTCGAGGAAGTCGAGCGTCATGCGCACCTCCAGGCGCGTGCGCAGGGCGAGGAGGAGGTAGGCGCGGAGGATCGAGGAGAGCAGGTGGAAGCCGACGACGGTGAGCAGGCCGGCGGCGAGGACCGCGAGCAGATGGAGATCTCCCCGCGGCAGCACCCGGTCGACCAGCGCGCCGATCAGCAGGGGGAGGGCGAGGGCGAGGACCTGGACGAGGACCGAGGTGACGAGCAGGCGGGAGAGGAGGCCCGACTGGCCGAGGATCTGCCGCAGGTAGCGCGTCGCGGTGCCGGAGCGCCCGGCCCCGGCTCCCGCCTCGAAGCCCTCGCCCGGCTCGAAGGTCAGGGCGACCCCGGTGAAGCTGCGGCCCACCTCCGCCAGCGGCACCAGCCGGCGCCCGGCGGACGGGTCGACGATGGCCACCCCCTCGCGGCCGAGGGAGTCGAAGACGACGAAGTGGCGGAACCGCCAGTGGAGGATCGACGCGGTCGGCAGGTATTCGAGATCCTCCACGCGCTCGACCTTGACCCCTCGCCCGCGCAGGCCGAACCGGTGGCCCGCCGCGAGCAGGCTGCCGGCGTCGGCGCCGTCGCGGCCGTAGCCGGCGGCCTCGCGCACCTCGCCGAGGCGCACCCGCCGGCCGTGATGGCCGAGCACCATCGCCAGGCAGGCGGCGCCGCAGTCGGACGACGCCGTCTGCTGGACGAAGGGGATCCCCCGCCGGCGGCCCAGGCGCAGGGCCGAGAGCGCAGGGAAGCGGTCGAGCAGCGAGCGGGGCGCGGCCGCCGTCGGCGGCAGGTCAGTCACGACGGCCGCCGGAGAGCGCCTTGAATCCAGGGACCATGGCCTCGAGGATGCGCTCGGAGCGCACCCTCACCTCGGCCCGGCCCCACATGCCGTCGTGGAAGCGGTAACGCCTGCCGTCCGCTGCGAAGGTGGGGGAGGGCAGGTCGGCGAAGACGAGCACCACCGGCCCTTCGATCGCCGCGCCGTCGGCGATCTCGGGGCCGAGGTAGCGGCGCGCCTCTTCGGGGCCGACCACCTCGTCGCCGACGGCGCGCACCGCCAGGCGCTGGTAGCTGTAGGGATAGCCCTGCAGCTCGAGGCGCAGGGGCAGGCCGCGGGCGAGGAGCGGCCGGTACTGGCCGGGCAGGAGGACGGCGACCTGCGCCCGCGCCTCGCCGCCGGCCAGGGAGAGCAGGATCTGGCCGGGGACGACGGCGACCCCCGGCCGCACCCGAACGTCGCCGACGATCCCCGCGGCGGGAGCGCGGACGGTGCGCTCCGCCAGGCGGGCGTCGGCCTGCTCGCGCTCGGCGCGCAGGGCGGCGAGCGCCTGGGCGGAGGCGAGGTCGCCGGGGTTGCGCAGGCGGTCGATGAGCCGCAGCTCGAACTCGCGCTCGATGCGGTTGCGGTCGGCGAGCTCGGTGGCGCTGTAGAGCAGCACCAGCGGCGCGCCCGCCGCGACGCGCTGTCCCGGCCGGACGGCGACCGCGGCCACCGAGCCCGGCGCCGTCGCGGTGAGCTCGGTGAGGCCGGCGAACCGCACCACGGCCGGACCGGCGGCGTAGTCGTCGAGCCTGCCGAGACACAGGTAGAGGATGCCCGCGGCCAGCACGGCGAGCAGCAGGCGGTAGGTCCACCGGGTCCATCGCGGCGAGAGCTGGAGCAGGTCCCCCTCGTGAGCCTGCGCCGCCGTGTGGTGGGCGAGGGCCTCCTGGCGGAAGACGTCGAGCGACGAGTCGCGGAGGCCCGTCTCGCGCCGCCGCTCGGCGTCTTCGAGCCGCTCCGCCTCGAGCGCCTGCCGGAGCGGCAGGGCCACGTGGGCGGCGAGGAGGGCGAGCGCGTCGAGGTCGCCGGGGGAGAAGGCGGAGCGCTCCCCGGAGCGCACCGCGGCGAGGACGGCGAGCGGGCCGCCGTCCTCGCCCGCCACCGGCACCGCGATCAGCCGCTCCTCGCCGCTGCCCTCCGGGTCGTCGGCTTCCCGCTCGTAGCGCGGGTCGCCCGCCAACCGCTCGACGGCCACCGGCCGGCCGGTGCGCGCGACGAAGCTGACCAGCCCCACCGTGGCGCTCTCCCGGCGCTCCTCGGCGCCCAGCCCCGGCGCGCGGGACCACAGGGTCTCGCTCGCCCGATCGTAGAGGAGCACGTGGGCGCGATCGGCGTCCGCGAGCTCGGCGCAGGCCTCCCGCAGCAGCTCGCAGCAGCTCGGCAGGTCGCGCTGGGCGGCCAGCCGGCGCGCCACCTCGAGAGTTTGGCGGGCGAGCGCGGTGCTGGGCGCCGCGCTGGGAGCCGGTGGCCCTCCCTCCGCGCCGGGATCGGGTGCCGCGAGCCTGCGGGCGCGCTCGAGCGCGCTCTGCAGCAGAGCCTCCAGATCCGCGGGGGCGACGGGCTCGAGGCTCAGATAGAAGATCCGATCCTCGTCGATCAGATCCTGAAAGAGAGTGGGATCCGGACCCGCGGCGGTCAACAGGTGAAGCGTCGGAGCGCAGGAGACTCGCGCCGACTCCTCGAGCAGGCGCCGGGCTCGCAGGCCGGAGATCCGCGGCCCGAGACAGAGCACGGCGACCCTCTGCCGCTCCAGCCGCGAGAGGATCTCGGCCTCGCCTTCGGCGGCCTCGACGCGGGCGTCGCGGAGGAGCTGCCGGCAGCCTTCGATCTGAGACGCCGGGAAACCGGCGAGCAGGACGACGGGCTTTTCGGCGGTCGGGAGGGGGACAGCGATCGTCGCCATACTTATACTTTAGAAAGGCTCGACGTTGTTGCGCGGGCGAAACTATAAAGCACCAATGATGAAGGGTCAACGCCGCGAGGCGCGCGGTATTTCGATAGGATCGCGGCATGAGCAAGCGCCCGCTCCGATCGGTTCTCTTCGCCGTCGCCGCGCTCGGTCTCGGCCTCGGTGCCTGCGGGGTGACCGGCGAGAACCAGCGGACGGGCGCCGGCCGGCCGGCCGCTGCGGCCGCCACCTCCCTCGCGGGGGAGCCGGCGAGGCCGGCCGGCGCCGCGGAGGAGCCGCGCGGCTTCCTCGGCGTGCTGGTGGCCCGCCAGTCCGTCGACGTCGCGGCGGAGACGTCCGGAAGACTGCGGGCGATCGAGGTGAGGGCCGGCGACGTGGTGGCGCGCGGGGCGCTCCTCGCCAGCGTGGACACCCAGGTCGCCGGGCAGGACCTCGAGGCGGCTCGCGCGGTGCTGCGCCAGGCCGAGGTCGAGGAGGAGAAGAGCCGCATCTCCCTCGCCGACGCCAAAGGGCGCCTGGCCCGCCGGCAGTCCTTCCCGGAGGCGTTTCCCAAGGAGGAGATCATCGGGGCGGAGAACCAGCGCGACGCCGCCAACGCGGCCGTGGAGGGCGCGCGGGCGCGGGTGCGGGAACAGCGGATCCGGGTCGAGCAGCTGGGGAGGATCGCGGCGAGGGGCGAGCTGCGCGCCCCGTTCGCCGGCACCGTCGGCGTCCGTTACCTGGACGCCGGCAGCATGGTGAGCGTCGGCACGCCCGTCGTCCGCATCGTCGGAGGCAGCGACCGGCTGGCGCGCTTCGCCATCCCGGAGCGGGAGCGACAGGGCCTCGCCCCGGGGCAGCCGGTGACGATCGTCCTGCGCGGCTCGAGCCGCGAGCTTCGCGGCGCCATCGAGACGATCTCCCCGGAGGTGGACGCGCCCTCCGGCATGGTATTGGCCGAGGCGAGGATCGACCTCTCGGGTCCGGCGGCGGCGCTGCAGCCGGGCGAGGTCGTCCGCGTGGTTCCCGGGGGCAAATAAATAAAAAGGACAGCGTGACGGGTTTAGCCGCGCGATCGCGCATTCATAAATAGAGCGCGTGACCCTGACGACCGCCAGCCTCAACGAAGGCGGACTTCAGGTGATATAAACGCACTCTCTTTAACATTTCATAGGGAGGTGCCGCGTGAAAAAGAAAATGCCACCCCGTCTCGTTCTGAATCGCGAAACGATCCGGCAGCTCGACCCGTCGACTCTCCAGGGCGTGGCGGGTGGGGTACTGGTACCGGTCCTTACGAACAGCCACGGGGAAGACACCCAGTGCCCGACGTTGACCACCGTAGTATGAAGGCAGGACGTGCGAGACGAATCCCATTATTGGATGATGGGTCAAGGCCGATCGGCTGAGCCGGCGAGAGTCAGCAGCCAGATGTCGCTCTCGTCGGTGAAGCGGACCGTGCACAGCGTCCGATCGCCGGGCCCGAGGCTTCCCTTCATGAACCAGGAATGGGGCGGGGGTGAGAGCAGGGTCCGCACCTCTCCGGTCGCCGGGGTGACGAGGCGGATCGCATCGGGCTCGGTGAAGAGGATGCGGTCTCCGGCGTGGAAGAACTCCGGGTCGGCCCCGGTCTCGGTGAGGCGGCGGTAGGAGTCGTCCGCCAGCCGCCAGAGGACGATTCCCGGCACCGGCGACTCGTCCTTGCGCAGCAGCTGACCGGCGAGGAAGCGTCCGTCCGCGGACCAGGCCGCTCGCGCGAAGACCTGTCCGCCTGCGACCGGCGGAAGCACGCGCGGCTGCCGCGGCTCCCGCGGCTCCGACCCAGGGCTCGAGAGGTCCATGATCGCCGTGCCCAAGGGCCCGTAGGTGAAGCTGATCTTCCTGCCGTCCGGAGACCAGGCAGGGTGGTAGACGTCGTGAGCGGGCAGGTGGGTGATCTGGGTCATTCCGCTGCCGTCGGGGCGGATCGTCCAGGCCTCGTACTTGCCGCTGCGATTCGAATAGAAAAGGATCCGGCGGCCGTCCGGCGACCAGCGGGGGTTGCGGTCGCGGGCGGGGTCGTTGGTGAGCTGTTGGAGCCCTCTCCCGTCGGGCCGGATCAGGAAGAGGTCCTCCTGCGGGGAGCCGGTCCCGAAGAGCACCCAGCGGCCTCCAGGAGAGATCTCGCAGCCCGGTATCGAGCGCGCCCCATGGAAGACCAGGGTCGGAGGGCCCGCGGTCTGGCCTCGCTCCGGGTCGAGAGCCGCCTGCTCGACGAAGCTGCGGTCGTCGCTCGAGGCGTAGGCGAGGAGACGCCCATCCCGTGAGAAGCTCGGCAGAGCGCTCCACTCCGAGGGCGTGCTGATCGGCTGCGGCGCATCCAGCACCTTGCCGGAGCGCTCGTCGACCCGTACCCTCCAGAGATTCATGCTGCCGCCCCGGTCGCTGGCGAAGTAGACGAAGGCGCCGTCCGGGGACCACACCGGGCTCCAGTTCGAGAAGGAGTCGTCGACCACCGGGATCGGAGCGCCGCCGTCCGCGGCGACGGTCGAGATGACTCGCCGACTTGCCCCCGGGGTCACCCCCCAGTAGGCGATGCGCCAGCCGTGGGGCGACCAGGAGGGCTGCACGCCGTCGGGCACTCCCAGCGTCCGCCGGGTCTCCCGGGTCACGCCGATACGGAAGATCTGGCTGGTGGACACCCGACCCGAGGGGCCGTAGGAGCTCTCGGTCGCGACCGCGATCTCCCGCCCGTCCGGCGACCACGCGGGGTTGAAGCCGAAGTCGGTCAGGCGCCTCACCGATTCGCCCGTCGCTCCCATGAGGAAGATCCCGCCGCCTTCCCGCTCGGAGCGGAACGCGATCGACCGGCCGTCGGGAGAATACGCCGGCTCGGTGTCGTCGGCCGGAGAGTCCGCGGTGAGGTCGATCGCGTTGCCGCCCGCCACCCGTTGGAGGAAGATGTGGTCGAGGCTGCCCACCGTCCTGACGTAGACGAAGAACGTGCCGTCCGGCGAGAGGCTGGGGAAGGTCTCCTTGCCTTGATAGTCGGTCAGGCGGGTGAAGCTCCTCGGCTGCGGGCCCGGCGTCCGGCGCCGGGCCAGGAACCCGAACAGTCCAGCGGCGGCGGCCAGGGCGAGCCCCAGGGCGAGCCCGATCCGCCATCGCGTCCGACCGGTTGCGGGCGCTCTCGAGATCGTCGTCGCCGGCAGACCTCGGGCCCGGCTCAGGTCGGCGAGGACCTCGCCCGCGTCCAGGTAGCGTTTCTCCGGGTCCCCTGCGAGCATGCGGGAGACGATCCGCTCGATCTCCGGCGGCACCTCGGGACGGAGGTGCGCCAGCGGCTCCGGCGTCTCGTGGAGCACGGCGTGGGCCACCGCCGCGTCGGTGGCTCCCTCGAACGGCTGCCGGCCGGCGAGCATCCGGTAGAGGACGGCCCCCAGCGACCAGACGTCGGCCCGGGCATCGACCTCCTGGCCGCGCATCTGCTCCGGCGCCATGTAGGAAGGCGTGCCCAGGAGAGAGCCCTCGCGGGTGGGGCCCGTCCTGCCGGTGAGCTTGGCGATGCCGAAGTCGAGGACCTTGACCACCCCATCGGAGGTCAGGAAGAGGTTCGCCGGCTTGACGTCGCGGTGGACGATGCCCTGCTGATGCGCCTTGGCGAGCCCGCGCGCCGCCTGGGTCGCGATGTCCAGGGCTTCCTCGACGGCCAGCGGGCCGCGGGCGAGCCGGCGCTCCAGGCTCTCCCCTTCGTAGAGCGGCATGGCGAGGAAGAGCAGCCCCTCCTCGGTCTCGCCGACGTCGAAGACGGTGCAGAGGTTGGGGTGCTCCAGGGCCGAGGCCGCCCGCGCCTCGGTGAGGAAGCGCGCCTTGGCGACCGGGTCCCGATCGTGCCGCGGGGCGAGGAACTTGAGCGCCACGGTGCGGCCCAGCCGGGTGTCCTCCGCCCGGTAGATGACTCCCATGCCGCCGCCGTCGAGGAGCTTCGCGATGCGGAAGTGGGAGACCCGGCGGCCGGTGAGCGCGGCCGGAGCCGCGGCAGGCGGGCCGCCCTGGCGCCGGACCGGCTCATCGTCTTCCGCGAGGGTCGCTTCGAGCGCTCGCAGCATCTCCTCGATCCGCCCGTGGCGCGCCGCCGGGTCCTTGGCGAGCGCCCGATCGATCACCTGCGAGATGGCGAGCGGCAGTCCGGGCACGAGCTGGACGAGGGGAGCCGGCGCATCCTGCAGGATGGCGCGCGCCGCCTCCTCGGCGGCGCCCGTGAAGGGGACCCTTCCGGCCAGCATCTCGTAGAGGATCACGCCCAGGGCCCAGACGTCGCTGCGGGCGTCTGCGGCACCGCCCCGCAGCTGCTCGGGCGACCGGTAGGCCGTGGCGCCGAGCGCGAGCGCGGCGAGGCCAAAGCCCATCACCTGGACCCGCTCCACGGGGGAGATCCTGACCTCGGCGGGCGCGAGGTTTCCGTGCACGATCCCCCGCTCGTGGGCGGCGGCGAGCCCGGCCGCGATCTGCGCCGCGAGGTCGAGGGCTTCAGCGGGGAGCAGAGGACGGCGCTCCATCCGGCTCTTCAGCGTCTCGCCGGGGCAGAAGGCCACGGCGCGGAAGAGCCGCCCCTCCGCGGTCTCGCCGACCTCGTAGACCGGCAAGATGTTGGGGTGATCGAGCGCGGCGGCGATGCGCGCCGCGCCGAGGCAGCGCTTCAGGCTCTCGGCGGTGACCTCGGGAGGTGGAGTGAGGATCTCGAG
>DATBQN010000236.1:0-5847 GCA_036560825.1 Thermoanaerobaculia bacterium | reverse complement strand
ATCCAGAAACGTGCTACTGCTGGGTAGTCCTCCACCGGCCTTCGGCGGCACTCCTTGCCCCTGTCGTCCTGAGCGGGAGCGAAGGATCGGGTGGGCGGGTGGCGCGCGGACGAACCGATCTCGCGCCGCCCCCCGCCTGATCCTTCGCTCCCGCTCAGGATGACAATGCAAGGGGAGATGCTCCTTTCATCCTTCGTGGCCGGCGGCAGCCGGTGAGCAACTCAGGATGACCATGGATGGGTCATCGCTCACGGCACGGCGGTCCCGCTTCCCTGGTGGAGAGTGGTGTAGGCGTCGGCGCGGAGGCCCTTGAAGACCTCGCGCCGGCCGTCCGGCCAGGTCACCGTGACGTCGCCCTTAGCCGCGCTCTCGCCGAGCCCGAACAGCACGCGCGGGTCGTTGGCCGAGGCGTAGCTGCCGTCGGCGTGTGCGTGCCTGACCAGGACCGGCTGCCCGGCGCGCGCCAGCTCGACGCGCGCTCCCAGGGCGTCGCGCTTCCCCGTCATCAGGCGGAGGCCGAGGAAGTGATTCCGGCGGCCGACCTGGTTGACGAAGAGGCGGACGGGGCCGTCGTTGTCGGCGACGACGACGTCCGTCGCGCCGTCGTTGTCGAGGTCGCCGAAGGCCGCGCCGCGCCCGACCGCGGGCGCGCCGAAGGCCGGGCCGGCCTCGGCCGTCACCTCTTCGAAGCGTCCCCCGCCGACGTTCCTGAGCAGCTGGCGCGGCTGCTTAAGGGGGAGCGGATCGCCCGCCCGGCGCTGGCTCTCGATCCTCTTGATGGCGCCGTTCACGGTCAGCAGGTCGAGCCGGCCGTCGTTGTCGTAGTCGAGGAAGGCGGCGCCGAAGCCGGTGAGGGGCCGCGAGGGGAGGGCCAGCCGGCTGGCGATCGTGGCGTCCTCGAAGAGGGCGTCGCCCGCTTTGCCCCCGTTGCCGGCGCTGCCGACGTTGCGGTAGAGCGCGTCCCCCTCGCCCGTGAGGTTGTCCATGAAGAGGTCCTCGCGGCCGTCGCCGTCGTAGTCGCCGGCGTCGACCCCCATGCTCGCCTGGGGCCGGCCGTCGGCGCCCACGGCGCAGCCGGCGGCGAGCGCCACGTTCTTGAAGGTGCCGTTCCGCTGGTTGATCCAGAGCTGGTTCGGGGTCTCGTCGTTCGCCACGTAGAGGTCGGGCCAGCCGTCGCCGTCGAGGTCCACCGCGATGGCGCCCAGGGCCGGCCCGTACTCGGCGCCGATCCCCGACTTCGCCGTGACGTCCTCGAAGGTGCCGTCGCCGCGGTTGTGGAAGAGACGGCCGGGGACCGCGTCGGCGCTCACCGGCCCGCAGTAGTCGGGCTCGCCGGCGGGCGTCCGGCACGGCTTGGCGCTCCAGGAGAAGCTGAGGTAGTTGCCGACGTAGAGGTCGAGCCGGCCGTCGCGGTCGTAGTCGAAGAAGGTGGCGGCGACCCCCCAGTGCGGGTTCGCCGTGCCGCTCTTCGCGGTGACGTCGGTGAAGGTGATCTGCCCCTTGGCGTCGGGCCCGTTGTTGTGCCAGAGCTGGGCGCAGCCGAGGCCGGTCACGTAGAGGTCGGGCCAGCCGTCGTTGTCGTAGTCGCCGGCGGCGACCCCCATGCCGTAGCAGCCGGCGGTGATCCCGCTCGCCGCGGTGACGTCGGTGAAGCGGAGCTCAAGCCGTCCGTCCCTGCCCGGCTTCGAATCATTGCGGAAGAGGCGGTGGCCGGCGCCGGGCGGTCTCGGGCCGGCCGTCTCCGCCGAGAGCGGCCCGCCCTGGACGAGGAAGACGTCGAGGTCGCCGTCGTTGTCGATGTCGACGAGCGCCGCTCCCGGTCCCATGATCTCCGGCATGTAGAGCCTGCCGGTCATGCCGTTCCGGTGCACGAAATCGAGCCCGGACTCGCGGGCGCGCTCGACGAAGATCGGCGTCGAGTGGGAGGGAGCGGGCGGCGCCGCCCCGGCCGGCCCGAGCACAGCCGCCGAGAGGATCAGGGGGATCGGCGCGAGACGCGCCAGACGGCGGCGGGGCGGAGCGGCGCGCATCACGCCGGCTTGCGGTGGGGCGCCGCCTTCCTCGCCGGCACCGGGCCCTCCTCGATTACCTCGAGCTGGCGGTTTCCGGCGATCGGTCCGGCGAGCACCTGGTGGACGCCCGACGGCCAGCGCACCTCGATGCGGTCGGCCGCGGCGGCGTCGCCGAGGCCGAAGTAGAGCGGCAGGATGCTGTGCGAGAGGTATCCCGACTTGCCGTCCATCCACTGCGTCTGGGTGATCCCGCCGGCGGTCACCTTGACGGTGGCGCCGAGGCCGTTGCGGTTCGAGCGCCTGCCGGTCAGCCTGATCTTCAGGTAGTGGATCGCCTTTCGCTGCGCCAGGTCGCTGACGAAGACCTGCGGCTCGGAGTTGAACTCGTTGGTGATGATGTCGAGGTCCCCGTCGTTGTCGATGTCGAAGGCCACCGCCGAGCGGGTCCCCAGCGTCCCGGTCACCGTCACCTCGCCGGTCCTCCCCTTGCAGAGCGTCTGCGCCCGGTCCGCCCCCGAGCAGTCGAGGGTGAACCAGGGCTTGCGCGTGCGGCCGCCGCGGCGCGGCTCGATGCCGAGGGTGAACTCGGCGTCGAGGAAGCCCTCGCCGCGGTTGTTGAGCAGCATCGAGTTGACGCCGTAGCGGAAGGGGAAGTTCATGCTCGAGGTGATGAGGACGTCCGGCCAGCCGTCGGCGTTGTAGTCCTCGACCGTCACCCCCCAGGGCCAGTAGTTCTCCAGGCCGAGCTCGTTCGACATCTCGGCGAAGCGGCCTCCCCCGAGGTTCTTCCAGAAGGCGTTGCCGAA
This sequence comes from Thermoanaerobaculia bacterium, assembly GCA_036560825.1. Taxonomy (GTDB): domain Bacteria; phylum Acidobacteriota; class Thermoanaerobaculia; order Multivoradales; family UBA5704; genus DATBQN01. Next base: position 3,029 of record DATBQN010000236.1, on the reverse strand, counting down.
GATGTCGCGGTCGGGGTCGCCGAAGAACTTGACGGCGCCGGTGAAGAGGAACTTGATGCGCTCCTCCTCAGGGGTCGCCAGCTTGATCATGTCCGAGTGCATGTCGGTGACGAAGAGGTCCATCAAGCCATCGTTGTTGTAGTCGAAGGCCTTGACCCCCATCGATCCCCAGGGGGTCTTGGGGAAATACTGCTCGGTCTTGTCGACGAAGCGCTTGCCGCCCTCGTTCTCGTAGTAGTGGTCCTGCCCCTGCATGTTGAGCACGTAGAGGTCGGGCCAGCCGTCACCGTTGAAGTCGGTGATCGTGGCATCGCCGCTCCACGAGGTGGCGACCAGGTGCATGGCGTCGGTGACGTCCTTGAAGCGGTTGCCGCCGAGGTTGTGGTAAAGGAGGCTCCGCTCGCTCCGCTCGGGATGCAGGTGGCCCTGGAAGGCGTCGGCATAGGCGACGTAGTAGCCGCCGGGTCCCTTGACGTCGGTCGTGTACTTGCCGACGTTGACGAGGAAGAGATCGAGCAGGCCGTCGTTGTCATAGTCGAAGAAGACGGCGGACGACGAGTGGCCGACGTAGCCCAGGCCGGACTGCCGGGTGATGTCCTTGAAGTGCCCGTGGCCGTCGTTCTCGAAGAGGACGTTGCCGCCGCGGACGCTCGTCACGTAGAGGTCCTGGTCGCCGTCGTTGTCGATGTCGGCGAAGGCGGCGGAGACCGAGATGCGGTCGCCGAGACCCACGCCCGCCTCGTCCGTGATGTCCTTGAAGCGGCCGTTGCCGAGGTTCTTGTAGAGGGCGTTCTTGCCGAGCTGGTTGACGAAGTAGACGTCCGGCAGGCCGTCGCCGTCGACGTCGGCGGCGACGATGCCGTTGCCGTGGTCGTAGTGGGCGGCCTTGTAGGTCTTCCCGGCGTCGTCGACGATGTGGTGGACGAAGGTGATCCCGCTGGTCTCCAGCTTGTCCTCGAACTTGAAGTCGTGGAAGACCTTGAAGCGGGGGAGCGTCGCGATCTCGGCGTTCTCGCGCGCCTTCATGGTGTTGGCGCCGACGTCGGGGGTGGGGACGTCGATGACGTTGCCGCCCTGGGGAGTTGCCTCGACCTGCGGCTGCCCGGCGAGGAAGCCGCTGTGCTCGTGCTGCGCGAGGGCCGTGCCGGCGAGGAGGAGCGTGGAGGCGAGCAGGCCGGCGAGGGCAGCGGGAAGCGGGCGTTTCATCGGGGATCTCCGGAGGGTGGGTTTTCGCGGCGCGAGCGGGAAGTGGCGCGCGCGGGAAGTATAGATGAGCCTACCGCGCCGCGGTCTGCAGGGGCGCCGGATAGACCTCGACCCGGTTGGCGATCGGCGGCAGGGTGCGGAGGTAGTCGTAGATCGCCCCCAGATCCTCGCGCGTCATGCCGGCGTACTCCAGCCAGGGCATCACCGTGTTGCGGCCGCGCTGCTCGGCCGGCACCGCGAGGTCGGCGCCTTCGAAGGCCTTGAAGCGGCCGACGAACTCGTCGCGGCCGGTGGCGGCGAGGCCGGTGCGATGCGGGGTGAGGTTGGGGGCGCGCTGCGTCCCCCACGGTCCGCGGAATTCCTGTCCGCCGGCGAAATCCCTGCCCGGGATCGGGCGCCCGTGGGAGTCTGTCGGGGTGTGGCAGAAGCGGCAGCCGGCGACGATGGTGAGATACCTGCCGTAGGCGAGGCGATCGGCGCGGTCGGGCGGCGGCACCGGGCGGCCGAGCGGCGTCGGCACCATGCGCACGAAGAAGCTGGCGGGGAAGCCGACCTCGGTGTCCGGCACGGCGTGGGCGACGGCCGGGAGAGTGCGCAGGTAGGCGACGATGGCGCGGGCGTCCTCGTCGGAGAGGCTGCGGTACTCGACGTAGGGCATGAACGGGAAGAGGGCGTTCCCCTCGCGGTCCACCCCCTCGCGCACGGCGCGCATCACCTCGCCGTCGCTCCAGCCGCCGAGGCCGGTGGCGCGGTCGGGCGTCAGGTTCGGGGTGCACACCGTGCCGGGCAGCCCGTACTCTTTGCTCAGGCAGTCGCCGCCGGTGCCGAGCGGCCCGGCGACGGGACCGCCGAAGCGGCTCCAGTCGCGGTGGGAGTGGCAGCCGAGGCAGCCGGTGACGTGCTCGGCGAGATAGCGCCCGCGCGCGATCTGCGCCGGGGTCCGCGCCACCGAGATGACGGGCGCCGGCCGCATGTCCGGCCGATAGGTCCGCACCCAGACGGCGAGCCCCGCCGCGGCGAGCGGCAGCAGGGTACCCAGGATGATCCGTAGCTGCTTCACGATGTGCGCTCCGTCGAGACGATGGCGGATGCCGGCGGGAGCCGCGGATTATGCCGCAATCGGCGGCCGCGGGGAAGCCGCCGCCGCTATACTCCCAGCCATGGACGCCCCGGACGTGCGCACTCACCGCGGCGTCGACCGCCGCCTGTGCGGCGAGCCGCTGAGCGTCGCTCCCGGCGCCGCCCGCGTCGCTCTCGCCACCCTCCCCGAGATGGCCGTCGACGAGACCGGCCTCGTCCACGGCGGCTTCGTCTTCGGTCTCGCCGACCATGCCGCCATGCTCGCGGTCAACCGCGCCAACGTCGTCCTGGGCAGCGCCGAGGTGCGCTTCGAGAGGCCGGTCGTGGTCGGCGACCGGCTGGTCGCCGACGCCTGGGTCGAGGAGACGTCGGAGAGGAAGCGGTTCGTGCGGGTGCTGGTGGCGCGGGAGGGCCAGGAGGGCTCCGCGGTCTTCTCCGGCCGCTTCGTCTGCCTGGTCCCCGAGCGGCACGTCCTGGCGCCGCGGCCCGCCGGCCGAGAACCGCTGCGATGAACGGGGGCGAGCGCGTCGCCGCCGCGCTCTCGCGCCACGGCGTCCGCTTCGTCTTCACCCTCTGCGGCGGCCACATCTCGCCCATCCTGGTGGGCGCCAAGCGCGCCGGGATGCGCGTCGTCGACGTCCGCCACGAGGCCGACGCCGTCTTCGCCGCCGACGCGGTGGCGCGCCTGACCGGCGTCCCCGGCGTCGCCGCGGTGACCGCCGGACCCGGCGCCACCAATGCCG
>DATBQN010000235.1:0-1933 GCA_036560825.1 Thermoanaerobaculia bacterium | reverse complement strand
CGTAGCGGGCGACGACGGTGTCGAGCCAGCCGCAGCGGCGGGGACGGCCGGTCACGGTGCCGTACTCGTTGCCGCGCTGGCGGAGGAACTCGCCGGTGGCGTCGAGGAGCTCGGAGACCATCGGCCCGCCGCCCACCCGCGTGGTGTAGGCCTTGAGCACGCCGAGGGCGCCGGCGATGCGCGTCGGCGGCACCCCGGTCCCGGTGGCCGCGCCGCCCGCCGTCGAGCTCGAGCTGGTGACGTAGGGGTAGGTGCCGTGGTCGACGTCGAGGAGCGTCCCCTGCGCGCCTTCGAAGAGGAGGCTCTTCCCCTCGGCGATCCAGCCGTTGAGGAGCTGCTCGGTGTCGCGCAGGCAGGGCGCCAGGCGGTCCGCCCAGCCGCGGCAGAGGTCGCCGTAGAAGGCCGGCGAGGCGAGCGGCCCGGCGCCCAGGGCCTTGAGCTCGACGTCGATCCCCACCATCTCGACGCGCAGGAGGTCCTCGAGATCGGCCGCCGCGAGGTCGCAGGCGCGCAGGCCCGTGCGCGCCACCTTGCACTGATAGGCGGGGCCGATGCCGCGCGAGGTGGTGCCGATCTTCCCGGCGCCCCGCGACGCCTCGCGCGCCTGGTCGAGCTCGGCGTGGAAGGGGAGCAGGACGTGGGCGCGGTTGGAGAGGAAGAGCCGGCCGTCCGCGCGCACCCCGGCCTCGGCCAGGCGCCCGAGCTCGGCGAGGAGCGCGTCCGGCGCCACCACCATGCCGTTGCCGAGGACGCAGCGCATCCCCGCGTGGAGGATGCCCGACGGGATGAGCTGGAGCGAGAAGTGGCGGTCGCCGAAGCGCACCGTATGGCCGGCGTTGTGGCCCCCCTGGTAGCGGACGACGGCGTCGAAGGCGGGGCAGAGCAGGTCGACGATCTTGCCCTTGCCCTCGTCCCCCCACTGCATCCCGACGATGATGACGTTGGCCATGGCGCTTGCGGTGGGGACTGGGCAGCGGAACGGGCGGGGCAGGCGAGGCGTCTAAGCCCTGCGGACAGTAGCAGATGGGACCGAGGGCGGCAAGCTCGCGGAGCTCGGCGTCGGAGGGATTTCGGGGCCGCTCCCGAGCCGCCGCGAGGCCTCTCTCCAGGTGCTAAACTGAACCGGTAGAGCACCCTGCCAGGAGCCGCCCCGTGCAGCCGACCGTCTTGAGCGCCGCCAACCTCCTGCTGCCGCTCGCCTACCTCCTCGTGGCGGTCGTCTACGGCTTCCTCTTCTTCGCCGCGCGGCCCTCGGCGTCCCGGCTGGCGACGCCGGCGCTCCGCGGCACGGTCGCCTTCCACTTCGCCTATCTCGCCGCCCTCGCCGTCCAGCACGGCCAGTTCCCCTTCGCCACCCTCTCGCAAGCGCTCTCCGTCGTGGCGCTCGCCGCCGCCGTCGTCTACGTCTTCGTCGAGTGGCACGGGCGCGAGCGCTCGACCGGCTTCTGGATGGTGTCGCTCGTCTTCGTCTTCCAGCTCCTCTCGTCGCTCCTCTCCCGCCCCGCGCCGCCAGACCGCGCCATCTTCCACAATCCGTTCTTCGCCGTCCACGTCTCGCTCGCCCTCCTGGGGTACGCCGCCTTCGTGGTGGCGGCGGTCTACGCCTTCCTCTTCCTCCAGCTCTACCGCGACCTCAAGGCGGGGCGCTTCTCCACCTTCTACGGCAAGCTGCCGCCGCTGGAGGTGCTGGAGCGGATGATGATCGGCGCGATCTGGGTGGGTTTCGTGACGCTCACCGGCGCGGTGGCCACCGGCGCGGTCTGGGCCGAGCGGCTCTACCACAACGGCTGGCTGCGCGATCCCAAGATCCTGTTCACGGTCGCCACCTGGGTGCTCTACGCCGCGGCGCTGCTGCTGCGCCGGCTGCGCCGCTGGCAGGGGCGGCAGACGGCGATCGCCAGCCTGGCGGGGTTCGGCGCCATCCTCTTCTCGC
>DATBQN010000234.1:0-8398 GCA_036560825.1 Thermoanaerobaculia bacterium | reverse complement strand
CCGATCGAGGAGGAGCGTGCGGTCCTCGAGCGTGCGGTCGTAGTTGATCCCCACCGGGATGAACACCAGGTCGCGCGGCCCCGCCGGGTCGAAGCCCCGCAGCATGTAGTCGAGGAGACCGAGCTTGGGCGGCCGCAGGCGGCCGTCGCGTGACAGCCCCCCTTCTGGGTAGACCGCCTGGGTCACGCCGCCCTCCGTCGCCATGTGGATGTAGCGCTCGAGGACCCGGCGGTAGAGCGGGTCCCGCGAGTCGCGGCGCACGAAGTAGGCGCCCAGCGAGCGGATGAGCGTCTGCAGCGGCCAGATGCGCGCCCACTCGCCGACCGCGTAGGAGAGCGCGGTGCGGTCGGCCGCCAGGTAGGCGACGAGCACGTAGTCCATGTTGCTGCGGTGGTTCATGAGGAAGACGATGGTCGCCGCGGGATCGACGGCCGCCAGGCCGACCTCGTCCGCGACGCCCAGCCGCACACGATAGAGCAGGCGGGCGACCCGGCGCGCGATCCAGGTGCCCAGCCGGAAATAGAGATAGGCGTTGAACGACGGCACGATCTCGCGGGCGTAGCGCGCCACCTGCTCCATCGCCACCTCGCGGGGCATCCTGGCCGCGCGGGCGTGCTCGGCGGCGGCGGCGAGCACCTGCGGGTCGTAGAGCAGGCGGTCGATCAGCACCTGCCGCTTGGTGAGTTGGAACGGCTTGATCTCGATCTTGAGCCGGGTGTTGACCTCCGCGATCACCCGGTTGAGCCGCCGCCGCAGCACCCACCGCACGCTCGGCACCAGCAGGCGGTCGATCGCCGCCCAGGCGGCGACCGCCAACAGCAGCACCACCAACCAGAGCGGAAGGCTCAGGGTCCGGGTCATCTAGCGGGTCATCTCGTCGCGGCTCGAAGCCGATGATAGCAGCCGCCCGGCGCGCACGCCGGACCGCCCAAGTGCCCCCTCCGCACCGACTTAAGATGTTAGAGATTTCTCATTGGCGGGGTCCGCCAATCATGGAGATCGGCCTCATCCCGCCCAGCAAGGAGATCACGAAAATGCTCAGTCACCGCTCAGTGCGCCGCATCGCCCTCGCCGCCGTCCTCTGCTCGTCCATCGCCCTCGCGCACCCGGTCTCGGCCGAGCCCACCGGGCCGTACCGTCAGCAGGTGACCCGCCCTCACCACGCAGGCTTCTTCGGCACGCTGTGGGGTCTGATGAGCGCGTTGTGGGGGGGAGAGGGGACGACGACCGACCCCAACGGGCACCCCAGGTAGAGCGCGGCCGGGCTCCTCGCGGGCGGCGCCCGGCGGTCCGGCCGACGAGCCCGGCATTTTCTTTGTCACGAAAAGAGCCTCTGGGGCAACTCTTATATGTTGGAGGCTGAAATGCCGCGGATCCATCCCAAGGGAGGCCCGATCGAGGCGCTGGTCGGCCAGTTGCCGGCAGAGCAGCGGCGCGTCCTGCGCCACGCGCTCGCCTGCGCCTCGTGCCGGACCGCCCTTCTCGCGATGCTCGACCCCGAGGGGTCGGAAGGCCCCGAGCTCGGCCGCGTCCTCCCCTGGCGCTTCACCGAGCGGAGCTACGGAGCGACCATCGAGGCCGTGCTGCGCCGGCTGGAGCCGCGGCTCTGCGTCGCGGAGCGCGAACAGGCCGAGGCGCCGGAGCTCCTCGCGAGCCTCCTCGACCACCCGCCCGATCGCCGCGCCGTGATGATCGGCAACGGCGACCGCTTCCGCTCCCTGGCGCTCGTCTACCTCCTCTTCGAGAAGAGCCAGGCGATCGGCTTCCAGGACGGCTGCGAGGCGGCCGGGCTGGCCGAGCTGGCCCTCGCCGTGATCGAGCGGCTCGACCCCGAGCTGTACGGCGAGCGCCTGTTGGAGGACGCGCGCGGCCACGGCCGGGTCCTCCAGGGCAACGGCCGCCGCATCGCCTCGGACCTGCGCGGCGCCGACGAGGCGTTCTCGCTCGCCGAGACGCACCTGGCTCGCGGCACCGGCGATCGCCTGGAGCGGGCCTACTTCCTCCATCGCAAGGCGTCGCTGCGGCGCGCCCAGCGCAGGTTCTCGGAGGCGGAGGCACTGCTCGACACCACGATCTCGATCTATCAGCGCGCCGGCGAGCTGCACCAGGCCGGGACGGCGATGGTCAACCTGGCGACCCTGAGCCACCGAATGGGCGATTCCGGGAAGGCGATCGAGCAGCTCCGCCGCGCCGCGGAGCTGATCGACCCCGTGGCCGACCCTCGCCTGGATCTCGACGTCCGGCACAACCTGTTCACCATGCTCGCCGAGTCCGGGCGCTACCTCGAGGCGCAGGCCCTGTCGAACAAGAGCAGCGAGCTGTATCGCCGCCACGGCACCCCTACCCTGAACCTGCGCCGGCTCTGGGTGAGCGGCGAGATCGCCCGCGGCGTCGGGCGCCTCGATGAGGCGGCCGAGCTCTTCCGCCAGGTGCGACAGGGCTTCATGGAGCTCGCGGTCGGCTACGACGTGGCCCTGGTATCGCTCGACCTGGCCGGCGTCTGCGCCCAGCTCGGCCGCACCGCCGAGGTCAAGCGGCTCGCCGAGGAGATCATTCCCATCTTCCTCTCGCGCGACGTCCGCCGCGAGACCTATGCCGCCCTCATCGTCTTCCAGCAGGCCGCCGCCACCGAGCAGGCGACCGCCGGCATGGTCGACGAGATCGCCCGCTTCCTCCGCCATGCCCCGCGCGAGGCGGCCTCCTCCTTCGAGCCCAAACCCTAAGCCCGCTCAGCCTGCCGGCGGGCGCAGGCGCAGGACCGCCGCCGCCTGGGCGGCGCCCGCCGCTTCGTCGTAGGGGACGCCCGTCACCCGCTCCTTCGCCGCCGCGGAGACCGGCAGGAGGAGCGGCGTCGGCTCCCAGCGGAAGGGGCGGCCGGTCGTCTCGTCGATCACCCGCCCCTCCTCGACCGCGGCGGCGGCCTCGGGCAGCGGGAGGCCGGCGAGAACCGTTTGGAGCGCGCGGAAGCGGCCTTCGGCGACCGGCGAGAGGAAGCGCAACAGGCGCTTGCCCTGGGCGGCGGTGTGGTAGTGGCCGGGGACGAAGAGGACGCCGTCGAGATGGAGGCGCTCGCAGGCGAGGACCATGAGCGCCATCACCTCCTGCAGGAGACCGAGGCCCGGGTAGCGCTGCCCGGGGAGGGGCGGGCGCTCCGCGGTGAAATGGGCGCGCGGGTTCTGCAGCAGGAGCCACTCGATGCGCAGCAGCTCCAGACCCGGCACCGCCGCCCGGTCGCGCCGGGCGCGCAGCTCGATCAGCGGCTCCGCGAGGCCGGGGGCGCGGAGCCGCAGGGTCTCGCCGAGCGGGTTGTCGAGCTCGAGGTCGAGCGCGAGGCGCGGGAAGCCGCGCGCCCGCACCCGCTCGGGGAGCCCCGAGCGGTCGAGCGCGAGCTCGAGGCCCTGGCGCGAGTAGTAGCCGAGGAAACGGCTGCGCGCCGGGATGCCGCCGGCGGCCGCCAGGTCCTCCGCCGTGAGGACGAAGTCGTCGTCGCCCGGCCCCTCGCCGGTCAGCTCGCGCGGCGAGAGCAGGGCGGCGGCGCTGCGGAAGCGGTCGAGCGTGAGCTCGGCGGCCGAGGGCGGCTCGACGACGCGGCCGGAGCGCAGCCAGGCGAGGAAGCGGGCGGTATAGGTCCATGCCCGGCCGCCGTAGCCGCCGGCGAGGACGATCGCCAGCGGAACCTGGCCGGCGCCGCCCGCTGGGACGTTCCCCAGCGCCGCCATCACCCGCCGGTCGCGCTCGAGCATCCCGGCCGGGGTGATCCGCCAGTTGCCGAGCGCGTCGTCGGCCGCCGGATCGCAGCCGGCGACGTAGACGGCAAGGCCGGGGCGGACGCGAGCGACGAGGTCCGGCAGGCAGGCGTCGATCGCCGCGAGGTAGGCGGCGTCCTCGACCTCGCCGCCCAGCTCGACGGCGGTCGCGTTGTCGGCGACGGGCGCCGTCGTCAGGTTGTGGATCGACAGCAGGTGGATGGAGGGATCGCCGGCGAAGATCGTCCGCGTCCCGTCGCCGTCGTGGAGGTCGAGGTCGACGACGAGGACCGGCGCCGCGAAGCCCCGCTCGCGCGCCTCGGCGATCGCCACCGCGACGTCGTTGACGGCGCAGAAGCGCTCGCCGCGGTCGCGGTGGGCGTGGTGGAGGCCGCCGCCCAGGTTGACCGCCGTCCCGCCGCGCTCGAGGGCGAGGCGGACGGCGAGCGCGGTGCCGCCGGCCATCGCGCGCTGGGCGGCGAGCACGCGATCGGGGAGCGGATCGGGGAGGTCGAGGCCGAGGATCGAGAGGAGCGCTCCCGGCTGCGCCAGCGCCTCGAGGTAGGCCGCCGCATGGACGCGGGAGAGCTGCCGGTACGTCGCCGGCTCGGGGGCATGGACCCGGCGCGGCCGGGCGAGGCCCTGGGCGAGGAGGAAGCCGAGGATGCGCTCCCCGCGCAGGGGATCGGTCGCCGTCCCCGGCAGCTCGAGCTGGTAGGCGCGGCTGTAGACGAGCTCGAGCGGCCGCCCGCCGCGGCGGCGGAGACCCAGCCTCTGCGCCGCGCGGCGGACGAGGCCGGATCGCCGGCGAGCGGCGGTCGGCATGGCGCGCCTACTTGAACAGCTTGAGGAAGGCGAGGTACATCACGAAGCCGTGGTCGGGGCCGGCGACCGGCACCCCGAGGTCCAGGTTGACGAGCGTGCTCCACGGCCCGATGAAGGTCCCCACGATCCCGGTGCCGGCGAGGAGCTGGCTGTCGAGGCGGGTCAGCCGGTCGGTCCCGATGGCGGCGTCGGCCACCGCGTCGATGCGCAGCAGCTCGCCGACCTCGAAGCCGTAGGTGAGGTGGCCGGAGTACGCGGTCGTCGCCCGCACCTTGCCGTTCTCGTAGCCATGGACGCGGGTGTTGCCGAAGAAACCGAACTGGTACTTGCTGAAGCGGTCGAGCCGCGACCCCGAGACGTAGTCGAGCTCGGCGCCGATGCGCTGGAAGCGGGGGAGGTACCAGCTCTTGGCGAGCGACGCGTCCCAGCGGTAGAAGCTCTTGTCGTCGGGGTTGAAGTCGGGGTTGTTGGGCTCGCCCCAGGCCTCCCAGCGGGAGCGCAGGTTGTAGCTGCCGTTGACGTTCAGCCGGTAGCCGGCGCGCGCGAACTGGGTTCCCAGCTCGAAGGAGTGGAGGAAGTTGTCGCTCGGGAGGACGAAGTCGCCGGCGGTGTCCTGGGTGCGGTTGAAGCGGTTGTAGAGCAGGCCGTAGCTGAGGTCGACCTTCCAGAAGCTGCCCAGCGGCCGGCCGATGTGGAAGCCGACGCTCGCCGGCAGCACCTTGACGTCCTGCTGCTTGATCTCCTTGTCGCGCCGGAAGACGGCGTCGGTCAGCGGGATGGCGAGGGCGAAGAGGTTGCCGCTGGCGTCGAGCTTGCTCCCCAGCAGGCGCGGCTGGGCGACCGTCGCGGTCGCCAGGGCGCCGGCGAAGAATACGTTCAGCTGCTGGCCCGACCCCTTGAAGTCCAGGGTCAGATAGTTGGCGCCGGCGAGCGGCAGCGGGTAGTCGAGCGACCGCTCGTAGAAGAGGCCGGCCACCGCGAAGAGCTTGGAGGTGGCGAAGTCTTCCTTGACCACGCGCTCGCCGGCCTTGTCCTTGACCAGATAGCGCAGGCCCTTCGCCGTGTCGCGCACCATGGTGACGTCCGAGGCGTCGACGGCGCGCCGCGCCTCGGCGAAGCCGGCGCCGTTGACCTCGACCTGGGTGAGCACCGTCTCGCGCTCGACGACCGTCGTGCTGCCGACGACGGAGAGGATCTGCTGGCCGACCAGGTGGAGCGGCAGGACGTAGGCCGCGCTCTCCGCGCTCGCCGGCCAGGGGGCGGGCTTCCCCGCCTCGTCGACCGGCGAGTAGGTCCAGGTCTCCTCGTTCGAGAGGATCTCGCCGGAGAGGCCGAGCTGGACGGCGCGCGAGCGCAGGCGCGCGTAGACCTTGCGGTCGATCCACACCGTCCCCTGGTAGAGCCGCTCGCGGCTCGCGAGGTCCGCCGCGGCGGGCGCGAAGTCGACCACCCAGGCGTCGCGGCCGTCGATCGTCTCGCTGCCGCGCAGCCGATAGCGGTACTCCTTGCTGAAGTGGATCTGGAGCGGCAGGGCCGCCGCCTTCTCCGGCTGCACGAGGGGGATCTCGGGGATCGACTTGCCCTTCCAGCGCACGCCGTTGATGTAGAACGTCCGCCAGGCCCAGTCCGTCCCCTCGCCGCGGAGGTAGAAGAACGGCCCCTCGAGCCCGACGTCGAAGGCCTGCGAGACGCCGCTCACCTGGAAGCGCAGGTGGGTGGTGTTGACGGCGCGGTAGTGGTCGAGCCGGCGGTCCTGGGCATCCTCGAAGGCCTGCAGGCGGCGGAGGATCTCCTCGACCGGGATCTCGCGGGTGGAGGAGACGGTGAGCTTCTCGGCGACCCCCTGCCCGCGCTCGGCGGCGGTCGGCCGCTCGAGCCCGAGGACGGCGACGCGGCCCGGCGCGGCGATCGAGAGGTCGAGCCCGGAGGCCGTCGCCTGGCCGGACGGCGGCTCGACCCGCCCGCGCCCGAGCGGGAAGCGCACCGGCCGGCGGAGCGAGCCGTCCGCGAAGTGGAGCGCCAGCACGCCGTTCTCGGCGCCCGGCGGAGCGACGGCGATGACGCGGAGCGCCTGGTCCTTGCCGCGCACGAAAGTCCAGGCGGCGGCGCCGCCGGTGGGCGTCGAGTCCGCGTCGTAGGAAACGTCGCCCGCGAACTCGCGGGCGAGGAGCGCGAAGGGGGCGAGGGCGGCGGCGGTCGGCGGCGCGGCGGCGGAGGGCTCCGGCGGGCGGAAGAGCGTCAGGTCGACGCCGGCGACCGCCCAGCGCGCGGCCTCGGCGAGCACCTGGGCGGGCTCGGCGGGCAGCGGCACGCCCTCGAGGGCCACCGGCTCGCCGGGGCCGGCCTTGGCCGCGGCGGCGAGGGCGGCGGCGATCCCCTCCGGCGTCGGCGGGTCGGGAAGGGCGAGCGCCAGCACGTCCACGTAGGCGCCGACCTCCTGGGCGAAGAGCCCGGCGACCGCCGCCGCGGTCGCCGGGAGCGCCTCGGTCGCCACCTTGCCGTTGCCGCGCGCGCCGGTCAGCGCGACCGCCGCGCGCTTCATCAGGAAGCCGTACTCGGCGAGGCTCTGTTCAGAAGCCTCATTGCCCTCCGGCCGCCAGACGACCTGGAACACCGTGCCGGCCGGCGCGGCGCGCCCCACGGCGGCGGCGATCTCGAGCTCGCCCTGCAAACGCGCGGCGTTGGCGGCGAGGGGCGGCGGCGTGCGGAAGACGAGGGCGAGCCACGGCGTGCCGCCGGCCTGGGCGATCCGCGCCGCGGCGTCGCCGGTCTCCGCCGGCGGCGGCTCCGGCGCGAGCGGGACCTCCCAGGCGGTAAAGAGAGGGCTGCCCGCTTTGAGCCCGGACTGGAGGGAGAGCGCCTCGGCGACGCCCGCCGGGCCGTCGAGAACCACGCCCGCGCACGGCTTGCAATCGAAGCCGGCGGCGGCTGCGGGCATGGCGAGAACGCCCAGCGCCGAGGCGATGACGAGGGCGGCTAAAGCCGGCGGTCGCATGCGGTTAGCTTAGCAGGGCCGGCAGGTCGCTCCGGCCGTTCGACGCCCTCTACTCCGGCGAGACGCCGCACGCTACAATAGGGTTACAAATCATGGAATTCTCGGGAAGACTTGCCGCCTTCCCGCCGGGCGATCTCCTCCAGTGGGCGAAGAACGACCGGCGCACGGGCGCCCTCGTAGTGCGCCGGAGCGACCGCGAGAAGCGGATCTATTTCGCCAGCGGCGAGATCGTCGCCTGCATCTCGACCGACCCCGCCGAATTCTACGGCCAGCACCTGTTGCTCCACGGCTATCTCACCGAGGACCAGCTCTTCCGGGCCCTCCACGACTGCACCTCGAACGGCCGCCGGCTGGGCTCCTCGCTCTCCGAGCTCGGTTTCCTGACGCCGGACCAGATCCAGCAGACGCTGCGCCGGCAGATCGAGGACTCGGTCTGCGACCTCTTCCTCTGGCAGCGCGGGGTCTTTTACTTCCAGGCCGAGCTGCCCCCCGAGGAGGAGATCCTCCCCGAGCCGATCCACACCGTGGGGCTGGCGATGGAAGGCACCCGCTGGCTCGACGAGTACGCCCGCATCCGCCGCATCTTCGTCCACGACAACGTGCTCCTCGCGCGGGGCAGGAAGCCGCCCGCGGCCGGCATCACGCCGCTGCAGAAGCGCATCCTGAAGGCGGTCGACGGCCGCTCGACCCTGGGCGATCTCTACAAGACGATCCGCGGCTCCTACTTCCGCTTCCTCGAGGGCGCCTACCAGCTCTGCGTCGCCTCGGCGCTCGACATCGTCGACGTCGGGGAGGACCACGGCTCGGGGACCCACGAGATGTCGGTCTACGA
>DATBQN010000233.1:0-1591 GCA_036560825.1 Thermoanaerobaculia bacterium | reverse complement strand
AGGTATTCCTCCAGGGCCATGGTCGAGCTCCGAGCGGACGGGCGCTTCTAGCCGGCGGGCCTCAGGCGCTCTTCCGGTGCGGCGCCGCGTGGCTCCTCTTCGGCCGCGCCGCGCTCTTGGCTCGCGGCTTCGCGGCGCCCTTGCCGTTCCCCTCGACGCTCCGCTTCAGGAGCATCATGAGGTCGACCACCTTGCCGCCTTCCGCCGGCGGCTTGGGAGCCGCCTTCTCGATCGCCGCCGTCTCGCCCTTGGCCACCCGCCGCTCGATCATCTTCATCACGTCCTTTTCGTAGGTGTCGGTGTATTTCTCGGGCTCCCACTCGCCGACCATGCCCTCGATGAGCCGCTCGGCGAGCGCCAGCTCGCGCTCGTTCACTCCGGCGCGCCCGTGCGGGATCTCGAGGTCCTCGGCGTCGCGGAGCTCGTGAGCGTAGCGCAGCAGCTCCAGCACCAGCACGTCGTCCTGCGGCACGACGGCGGCCAGGTATTGGCGGGTGCGGATGACGACCGTCGCGATCCCCACCTTGCCGGAGCGGCCGAGGGCCTCGCGCAGCAGCGCATAGCTCTTCGTCCCCTTGCGCTCGGGGGCGAGGTAGTAGGGCTTGTCGAAGTAGACGGGGCTGATCTCGGCAGCGTCGACGAAGTCGGTGATGTCGATCGTCTGCGTGGCGACGGGGTTGGCGCGCTTGAGGTCCTCGTCCGAGAGGACGACGTACCGCCCGTCCTCGTACTCGTAGCCGCGGACGACGTCGGCCCACGGCACCTCTTTGCCGCTCGTCTCGCTCACCCGCTTGTAGCGCACCGGCGACTTGTCGCGCTTGTCGAGGAGGTGGAGCTCGAGCTCGTGGCGGCTCTCGGCGGCGTAGAGGCCGACCGGGATGTTGACCAGACCGAAGGTGATGCTGCCTTTCCAGATCGAACGCGGCATGGGTCATCGTCCTCCATGGGAGCCCGCCAACGCAAGATGCATGCCTCGCGGGCGCGGGCACGGCTCGCACCGGCGGCGTCTTCGCGTGGCACGGATGCTGCACTCTTCGGGAGTCTGAATGGCCGCCGGATCAGCAGCCGGCAAGCAGTCGGTAGAAGGGTTGCACGGGCATCGCACCAACCTCCCTAGAAGGGGAGGCGAGCTGAAAGCTCAGCGTCGCCTCCCCACCTTTTTCGTGGGGCAAGAGCCATGATCACTTCCATGATCCATCCCGTCCATCCAAGCCATCCGACACCGCTCCCCATCGGCCGCGCGAGGCGCGGCGGGTCTCGAGCGATCGCAATCGTGGCCGGCCTGCTCGCCGTTGCCGTGGCCTGTGGCGCCTGCGATCGCCCGCGAGGCTCGGGCGACGGCGGCTCCGACCGCGCCATCCGCGTCGAGCGCGGCCCCCAGGGCACCGAGATCGAGCTCAACCCGGCGACGGCCCAGCGCAACCTCGACCAGGCCGGCCGCGACCTGCAGCGCAGCGCGGACCAGGCCGGGCGCTCGCTCGAGCGGGGGGCGCGCGAGGTGGGCGCCCGGCTCGCGCCGGCGGCGCGCCAGGCCGGCGACGCCTTGAAGAAGGGCGCGCGCGAGGTGGGCGACAAGGTCGGGCCGACGGTA
>DATBQN010000232.1:0-4987 GCA_036560825.1 Thermoanaerobaculia bacterium | reverse complement strand
CGCCACGCCCTGCTTGACGTTCAGCTTGACCACCCGGTAGTCCAGGGCGAGCGAGAAGCGGCTGCGCCCGAGCTGGCGCACCGCCTCCTCGCGCGCCCCCCAGCGCCGCACCTCGAAGGAGTTCGAGGGCTCGGTGTCCTGAATGTAGAAGAGGCTGCTGGTGAGCGGGATCTGGTAGTGGCCGACGTAGGGCTGGTCGAAGAGCACGCGGATCCGCTTGTTGCGCGCCGCCAGGCGCAGGTCGCTGGTGAACCGGTAGCCGTTGCCGCCGACGTTGCTGCTCGAGAAGCCGAGCAGGCCGCGCGGGCCGTCCTGGGTGTCGAAGCCGGCGCCGTAGGTGAGGCTGCGGTCCTTCCCCTCCTCGACCCGGATCACCACGTCGCGGCCGGTGGCGCCGAGGCCGGCGCGGGTGAGATCGACCTTGACCTGCGAGAACACCCCCAGCGCGTAGAGCTTGCGCTCGATCTCGAGCAGCCGCCGCGCCGAGATCGGCTGCCCGCGCTCCACCCCCGCGAAGCGGCGGATGACCTCGGTCTTGGTCTTGCGGTTGCCGCGCACGATGATGCGGTCGATCACCGCCTGCAGCCCGGCGATGGCGGACACCGTGATGTCGGCGCGGGTGTGCTCGGCGTCCCAGGTCGTCGCCGCGGAGACCTGGGCCTGGTCGTAGCCGCGGTCGGCGAACGCCGCGCGCAGGGTGTCGAGCAGGGTGTCGAGCAGATAGGCGTTGAACGGGCCGCCGGCCGCGAGCGGCAGGCGCGGCTTGACCTGGCTCCAGTCGAGCGCCTCGACGCCCGAGAAGACGAGCTTCCCCACCAGCTCGCGCCGGCCCTCCTGGACGGGGATGCCGAGCGTCAGGGTGCGGCCCTGCTCGTCGACCTGCGGCGGCCCCACCTTGGCCTGGGGATAACCCTGGAGGGCATAGTAGGAGCGGACGTTGTCGAGGTCCTTGGCGAGCTCGGAGTCGACGAGGCGGCCGCTGCCGAGGGCGAGGAGCCGGCGCTCGGAGGTCGCCATGAGCGACGCGAGCTGATCCCCGCTCACCCCGCGGTTGCCGGTGAAACGGATGTCCTTCAAGGTGTAGGCGGGGCCGGGCTCGATGGTGATGGCGAGCCGCAGGGTGCCGTCCTCGCGCCGGTCGGAGCTCGCCACCTTGACGTGGTAGTGCCCCCGCCCCTGGTAGTAGTCCTTGATCTTGGCGACCGACTGGATGACCAGCGCGTCGTCGTAGCCCTCGTCGCCGAGGAACGGCAGCAGGCCGTTCTTCAGCAGCGCCTGCCGCGACGCCCCGACCACCTCCAGCACGAGCTTGGGGCCGATGCGGACGGGGAAGGTCACCGCGACCTGGTTCTTCTCGGCGTCGATCTGCTCGCGCGGCGCGTCCACCCGCGCCAGGTTGTAGCCCTGCCGGATGAGCCAGCGCTCGAGGCGGTCGGAGTCCTCGCGCACGGTGCTCTGGCGATAGGGCGCGCCGGGCTTGGTGCGGAGCTCGGCGACGAGCGCCGCGGGGGTGAACGGCGCCGTCCCCACCGTCCCGGCCGCCCCGCCGTCGAAGCCGACGCTCGCCACGGTGGCGCGCGGCCCCGCGGTCACCTGGTAGGTGACCGTGGCGCGCTGGCGCGCCGGGTCGGTCGACACGGCGACCCGCACGCGGGCGCCGAGGTAGCCGTTCGCCTTGTAGCGGTCCTCGAGGGCGAAGACGCCGCGCACCACCCGGTCCTCCTCGAGCGGCTGGTCGGGCTGCTGCTCGAGGGCATTCTCGAGCTCGGTGAGCGGCAGCCCGAGCTGGCCGGCGATCTTGACGGCGTCGACCTGCACGGCGGCGCGGAGGACGAGGATGGCGACCACCCCCGGCCCGGAGTCCGCGGGCCGGGTGTAGATCTCGACCTCCGAGGCGAGGCCGCTCGCCTCGACGTTGCGCAGCGTCCGCCGCACGCGGACGTCGGTCGCCGGCTCGCCCACCGCGAGGTCGAGGAGCGAGGCGACGTCGGGCTTTTCCGGGAGCGGCGCGTTGCTGCGCACCTCGATCTCGACGACCGCGGGCGCCGCGGCCGCGGCGGCGGCGGCGTTCTCGGCGAGCGCCGGCGGCTCTTCGTCGTCGTCGAGAGGAGGGCTGGCAAGAGCTGCGCTCGCCTCCACCCGGCCGGCGAGGGCGAGCGCCGCGAGCGCCAGGAAGAGCGCCCGCCGTCGGCTCAAAACCGCTTCTCCCACTGGCCGTCCACGGCGTAGCTGCGGCCGCCCGTCTGGGTGAGCAGGACGGTGAGCTTGGGCGACACCTTCCACTGGATCTGCAGGATCTCGGGCGGGGTCGCCGTGGGGTCGGAGGAGTAGGTGACGAAGACGTCCTTCGACAGCCGCTTGCCGACCGTGATGCCGACGCCCGAGACCGACTGGCCGGCCTGGTTCGCCACCGGGTTGATGCGGAAGCGGTCGAGGCCGAAGAGGGTGCCGACGCGCTGCGAGATGGCGGACGCCGCCTGCCCGTAGAGGAAGCCCTGCGCCCCCAGGGTCGGCTGCTGCGGGTTGATCGGCGGGGTCGAGAGATCGGTGCCGGTGCGGTCGGCGGGGAGCTCCTGGCCGGTCGCCAGGAGCGCCAGGATCTCGAGGTCCGCCAGGTTGGCGTTCGACGAGAAGTGGGCGTCGAGGCGCTCGACGGTGCCGGAGAGGCTCAGGGTGATCTCGAAGTTCTGCACCTCCGTCTTCGCCACCAGGTCGATCACCGGGTCGACCTTGTAGGGGTTGGCGAAGGTGAGGAGGCCGCGCTCGATGCGGTACTCGTTGCCGGCGTAGGTGAGCTTGCCGTTGGGGGCGAGCTCGACGCGGCCGAAGACGACCGGCCGCGCCAGGCTGCCGCGCACCGTGAGATCGATGGCGCCGCGGAGGTCGGCGACGTTGTTGCTCACCCGGAGCGCCTGCGGGCCGGCGACCACCAGGTTGAGCTGGGTCGAGGCGAGGAACGGGTCGGGCGCGATCACCTCGACGCGCTGACGCGAGAACACCCGCTGCAGGAGCTGGAGCGTCCCCACCTGCACGTCCTCCAGGTAGTAGGCGCGGTCGAGGTCGATGCGGCCGTTGATCTGGCGCCCGCCGCCCTCCCCCTCGCCGTTGGAGGAGACGAGGAGGTCGGCGTTGCCGCGCGTCAGGAAGCCCTCGGGATAGCGCACCGAGACGCCCTCGGCGATGACGTGCGCCTGGTAGGACATCCTGCGTCCGGGGGCCGGCAGGCGGAGGCTGCCGGCGACCCCCAGGGTCCCGCCGGCGACGTCGGCGAGGAGGCGCTGATCGATCACCACCTCGTCGCGGGTGAAGAGGATCTCGCCGCGCACGTTGTCGAAGGCGTGCGGGAAGCCGGGGAGGACCAGGCGGGCGCCGCGGAGGACGGCCTCGCCGTTGAGCTCCGGGCTGGCGAGCGTGCCCTTGACGGTCGCCAGCATGTCGACGAAGCCCTCGACGTCGAGGTCCGGGCGCAGCAGCTTGAGCCAGCCGATCCAGATCGAGCTCTGCAGGTGGAGGTCGAGCGGCGCGCGCGGCGCGAGCCCGAGGGTGCCGTTGGCGAAGAGCTCGGTGTCGTGCGACGGCTCGCGGAGGTAGAGCGAGCGGACGGCTACCTGACCCGGCTCGAGGGCCACCACGACCGGCTCGACGTTGGCGATCTCCCGCCCCTGGTATTGGGCGCGGAGGCTCCCCAGGGTGATCAGGGCGCCGTACTTCCGAGCCGGGAAGTCGGCGCTGAGCGACGCGCGGCCGGCGAGCGAGCCGGTGAAGGCCGGGAGGGGCCGCCCGGCGGCGAGGCGCGCGAGGCCGGGGAGATTGTCGCTCGCGAGGTCCAGCGCCACGTCGGCGCCGCGGCGATCGAGCCGGCCGCCGCCCGAGAGGCGCGCCAGGCCGGGCAGCTCGCCCTGGACCTGCACCTCCCCGCCGTCCCACGAGGCGGTGAGCGACGCCGCGCCCGCCTCGCCGACCTTGCGGCCGGCGACGGTCAGGCCGCGGCCCGAGACGGTGAGGGTCGCATGCGGCCGGTCGAGGGTGCCGGAGGCGCGGAGGGTGGCGGCGACCTCCCCCTGGGTATCCCCATGATCCTCGGGTAGCAGCTCCGCGAAGGGGGGGCGGGCGAGGGCGAGAGCCGGGGCGTCCAGGGAGAGCGAGATCTCCTTCGACGCCGGGTCGAAGCTCCCGGCCACGGCGACGCGGCCGGCGGGGAGGTCGACCTCGCCGCGCTCGACGCGCACCGCGGTGCCGTCGAAGGCGACCTCGGCGCTCGCCCTCCCCAGCGCATAGCCGGCGACCGCGAGGCCGCTGGCCTGGGCGTCGGCGCGGCCGGTCAGGGAGTCCGGCGTGCCGCCCAGGGCGGCGTGACCGGAGATCTCGCCCGCGATCCTGGGAAGGCCCGAGGACGCCGCGGGGGCGAGGAAACGCGCCACCTCCTCCGTGGGCCAGGAGGCGGCGTCGATCGTCAGGGCGATCTGCTGGCCCTGGCGGAGCTTGCCGTTGGGGCCGGCGAAGGGGACCCGGCCGGCCACGTGGAGATGACTGAGACCGAGCGGACCGCCGCCCACCCGTGGCCGGCTGAGATCGATCGCCAGGTCCTCCACCGCCTCGGGCCGCAGGGTGAGCGAGCCGCGCACCGCCGCCGGAACGGCGAGGGCCGGGCTGGTGATACCGTCGAGGTCGAGTCGGAGGGCGAAGGCCCAGGCCGCCGGGGCGAAGGTCAGGCTGCCGTCGGCGTGGCCGTGCCCGGCGGTGGGGAGCCAGAACGGCGGCGGCGCGGCCCCTCTGCCGGCGGCGCTCTCCTGCGGGATCAGGCGGGTGATCGCGGGGGCGTCGCCGCTGTCGAGGTGGACGTCGAGCCGGCCGCTCCGGCGCTTCAGGTCGACGGCGAGCTCGCCCGTCGCCGACTGCTGGGGCGCCGTCAGGCGGATGTCGCGCGAGGTGATGACGCCGGCGGCGATCGCGAGCGTCCCCTGGCCGTCGACCGGCAGGCCCAGCG
>DATBQN010000231.1:0-3813 GCA_036560825.1 Thermoanaerobaculia bacterium | reverse complement strand
GGAGGAACTGGGCGAAGGTGCCCTGATAACCCACCTGGCGGATCACCGCCTGCATCTCCTTGTCGATGCGGTCGACCTCGGCGAGGCCGATCCTGTGGATCTCCTCGGGCGCCAGGTCGAGGGAGGTGAAATGGCGGATCTGCTGGCGGTAGTAGGCGGCGCCGTTGGGGAGATCGGCGGCGCCGAGCGTGGCGCGCGCGTGCGGCAGGTACTCGCCCGGGTAAAAGGAGAGAAGGGTGCGGTAGCCGGCGACGGCGTCGCCGATCGCGTCGCGGCCGACGGTGCGCAGCCGCTCGCGCTCGGCGGCGGAGAGGGTCGCCGGGAAGCTCGTGAACGGCTTCCAGAAGACGCTCTTCTCCGGGTCGGCGACGAGGTGCGACGACATGGTGCCCTCGAAGCCGTCGAGCACCGCGCGCGGCAGGGTGAAGCCGCGGCGGATGCCCATCCGCATGAGCTCGATCTCCTGCGCCACCAGGCGCGGCCAGGCGTGCAGGCGGGCGACGTAGTTGTCGTAGTCGCGGGCGGTCTTGAAGGTCATCAGGTCGGGGAGCTGGGCGAACTCGGTCTGGAAGCCCGAGTCGGCGTTCCAGGGCAACTGGTAGATGCCGAGCTCGAACTCGGCCACCCGGTCGTCGAGCTGCGTCTTGAACATGTCGTAGGAGACGGCGTCGTCGGGCGACAGCGCCACGCGGTCGATCGTCTTGAGCTCGCGGAGCGTCCCTCGCGTCATGGCGTCGCGGCGCTGCAGGTCGGCGAGCGACATCGAGGGGAGGAGAGCGTCGTACTCGTGGCGGCCCACCGAGGTCGCCAGGGTCGGGTCCTCTTTGAGGCGGGTCTCCCACTCGCGGGCGAAGAGGTCGCGCAGGCGGGCGGCTTCCCCCGCGGCCGCCGACGCGGGCGCGCTCGGCTGCGCGCGGCCGGCGGAGGGGGCGAGGGCTGCGACCGTGGCGATCGCGGCGAGAACGGCGAGGGCGTGGAGTCTGCGCATCGAGAGGTCTCCCGGGATCGCGAGGGTGCGCGCGGCGTCTATCTGGACGGCGCGCCGGCGGCGTCGCCGCTGGATTTCAGGTAACGGTCGAGGAACTGGAGCACCGCCTGATAGGCCTTCTCCTGGTCGGCCTTCTTGGTGAAGCCGTGCCCCTCGCCGGGGAAGACGACGTACTCGACGGGAGTGCCGCGCTTCTTGGCCGCCGCCACGATCTCGTCGGACTCGACCTTGAGCACCCGCGGGTCGTTCTCGCCCTGGAGGACGAGTAGCGGCCGCTCGATCTGGTTGGCGAAGAAGAGGGGCGAGATGCGGCGCAGGTAGTCGGCGTCGGCGTGGGGGTCGCCGATCTCCTTGTAGAGCTCCGCCCGCTCGGCCTCCCACCAGGCGGGGATCGAGAGCAGCGTGCGCAGCCAGTTCGAGACCCCGAAGAGGTCGACCCCGACGGCGAAGGCGCGCGGCCGGAAGGTGAGCGCCGCGAGCACCATGTAACCGCCGTAGCTGCCGCCGAGGATGCCGATCTGAGCCGGCCGCACGTAGCCGAGGTCGGTCAGCATCTTCTTGCTCGCCACGCAGTCGTCGAGGTCGGCGTCGCCGTGCTTGCGGTCGTCCAGGCCGTAGAAGGTCTTGCCGTAGCCGCTGCTGCCGCGATTGTTGATCTCGTACACCAGGTAGCCGTGATTGACGAGGAACTGGATGAGGGCGCTGTAGCCCAGGCGCGACTGATCGCCCGGGCCGCCGTGCACCCAGACCACCGCCGGCGCCGGATCGGCCGCCGAGGCGTGCTGGGGGGTGTAGAGGATGCCTGGGATGACGACGCCGTCGTAGGACTTGAAGCGCACCACCTTCCCCTCGACCAGGTCGGCGGGCTCGATCTCGCTCGACAGCGAGCGGGTGAGCTGGGAGAGGGCGCCGGTCTGCAGGTCGCTCACGTAGAGGTTCCGCGGCGAGCGGCTGGTATCGGCGTAGAAGGCCATGTGGCGCCCGTCGCGCGAGATCTCGATCGAGGTGACGTCGGCCTGCGGCAGCGCGGGGAGCTTGACCGGCTGCATCTCGGCGGTCTCGAAGAGGCGCACCTCGGTTCGCGCGTCGTTGTTGATGGTGGCGATGAAGTAGCGGCCGTTCCTCGAGAAGCTGGCCGAGCTGACGTCCCAGTCGGGCTGCAGCACCGTCTCGCGCCCGCCCGAGCCGAGGTCGTAGCGCTCGAGGTAGGCGAACTCGCGGCCGCGGTCGGTGGTGTAGTAGAGCGACTTGCCGTCGGGGCTGAAGGCCTCGGGAGCGCTCGCCACGTCGCCCTTGTGCTCGGTCAGGTTCTTGAGCTTCGCCGTCGTCGTGTCGTAGAGCCAGACGTCGCTGTCGTGGCTCGAGCCGTTGTTTTTGCCGAGGGCCACGTAGCGGCGGTTGGGCGACACCGCGGCGGGGAAGAAGCCGCCGTCGTTCTTGAACACGAGCTCGCGCTTGTAGGTGTCGACCGGCACCTCGTAGACGTCGAAGTAGCGCGGGTCGCGCTCGTTGGTGGTGAGGTAGAACGACGTCTCGTCGAGCGCCCAGCCGAGGAACTCGGCCTTCAGCTTGGTCCCCGGCGTGAGGTCCCGCACCGTGGCGTCGGGGTAGCGCACGTAGAGGTGGGAGAGCTCGTTGCCCCCCTGGTCGGAGAGGTAGAGGATGCGGTCGTCGCGCGGGAAGTAGCCCACGGCCAAGACGTTGTCGGTGGTCGAGTGGGTCAAGGCGACGGGATTGCCGCCGTTCACCGCGATCGAGTAGGCGTTGTAGATGCCCGACTGGTTGCTGGAGACGAGGATCTTGGTGCCGTCGGAGGAGAAGGAGTCGCCGGTGAGGTTGGTGGTGGCCAGGAACTGTTGGATCGTGTACTGGTGCGCCAGGCGCGCGGCGGCCCCGGCCGGGGCCACGGGCGCCGCCGGCTGAGGCGGCGGCGGAGGCTGCGGAGTCTCCGGCGCGGGGACCGCGGGGGCGGCCGGGGCCGGCGCGGGTGGCGGCCCTGAAGCTGGCGCCGGCGACGGCGGCGGGGCGGTCGGCGGCTGCGGAGCCGGCGCGGGCTGCGGAGCGGGCGGAGGCTGCGGAGCTGGCGCCGGGGTGGGCGGCGGCTGGGGAGCGGGAGCCGGCGCGGGAGCGGTGGACGCCGGGGTCTCGACGACGTGCGCGCGCTCGACCGAGGCATGACAGCCGGCGAGCCCGGCGACTAGGAGCGAAGCCGCGAGCGGGGTCCAGACGGCGCGGAAGTATCGGGTCATCGGTCTCTCCTCGATAGCTGCATCAGCGGGCAAGCGTGTCGCGACTGGGGAGCGGAGTCAATGCGAGGGGTCCCGTCGCGCAGAGCTCACCGCGGCGCGCTCTCGACCGCCGGCTCGCCGTAGCCGGTCAGCTCGACATAGCCGCTGCCGCCGAGCGGCGCGCCGCCGGCGGTGCCAGAGATCCCGACGGCTCCCTCCCAGTAGCGGAACGAGGTGTCGAGCTCCTGGTCGGCGAGGTAGGGGCGGAGGTCGAGGTCGAGCCCTTCGCCAGGGACCTCGAGCCGCCAGCGGGCAGGGTAGCGGGCACCGCTGCGCGGGCTCTTCCAGGCTCCGGAGGGCGTCAGGCGCACCTCCTTCCACGCCAACGGACGGCTCGTTCCGTCGCGGGCGACCAGCGTCCCCTGGCTCGCCGGATCGGCGCCGCCGTCCTTGCGGCGCAGGCGGTAGAGCATCACCTCGCGGCCGTCGTCCAACTGGAGCGCGAGCCAATCCCAGCCGATCTGATCGGGGCCGAGCGAGCCGCTGCTCCACTCGCGGTCCATCCAGGCGAGGCCGGCCACGGGATAGAGCTGCCCG
>DATBQN010000230.1:0-1577 GCA_036560825.1 Thermoanaerobaculia bacterium | reverse complement strand
GGGAAGGATAGGATGGGGGCGGCTTCAGCGAAGGGACCCGCCGGACCCGCCCCCCTCCTGTCCTCCCCCCTATCCCAACCGCCGCCCCCCCAGGGGGGAGGAACGCGTGATCCACCTATCACTCGACGCCTCGGCAGTTTGAGGCGAAGCTTCCCTAGCCGTTTCGTGCGGGACCGCGCTCGCCGAAGCGGAAGCGGCGGCCGACGATTACCTTGAGGATCAGATGGTCGGTGCTGCGGGTGAGGCCGAAGAGGGCGCCGAGGTTGAGCTCCCAGTCGGGGCCGAGGTTGAGGTCGGCCGCCGGGCCGAGCTGGTGCTGCTGGCGCTCGAAGAGGTCGAAGCCGGTGATCGCCCCGGCGGAGCCGTAGTACTCGAGCCCGGCGTTGACGCGCCGGGTCCAGTCGTAGCCCACCTTGGCGTTGGGCGAGAAGACGAGGCCGTCCGCGGTGCCGGGTCCGTGGAACGAGCGGTCGAGGGTGGGGTTGAAGGACAGGTACCAGCGCCCGATCTGCTTGTCGACGATCGGCCGGATCTCGAGCGTCCAGGTGTCGGCCGAGTAGGCCCGCCGCTGGTAGCCGACCTCGAGCGAGAGACTGACGCCCACCGGCCAGCGCCAGCTCTCCGGCACGCGGATGCGCGGCCGGACGTGGTCGCCCACCCACTGCCAGCCGTAACGGCTGTTGGCGCTGGTGAAGACGTAGAAGCCGGTCTCGAACCAGGGCGTGAAGCCGTGGGTGATCTCGATCGTCTCGTGCCAGCCCTGCGCGTCCGGCCGCACGCCGGCCGGCGCCTCGGGTGCGCCGCTCGGAGTGTAGTTGCTGTGCAGCTCGACCATGGTGGCGCCCGGCGCCACCGTCTCCGAGCCGTAGACCTGGATCTCGTAGTTGTCCTGCGCGGCGAGCGGGAGGGCGGTCGCGGCGGCGAGCGCCAAGGCGAGGACGAGCCGGGGAGCGGAGCGCGGCATTCAGGCCCGCGCGAAGCCGATCGCGGTGCGCACGACCGCGTAGAGGACGGCGGCGGCGAGGAGGAGCTTGACGCCGGCCGGCGCGATGACGATGCCGACGCCGAAGAGGCCGAGGAAGAGGAGCGCGGCGCCCGCCATCATCGCGATCATGCGCCGCCAGCGCGGGCTCACCTCCCAGGCGCGCAGCTGGAACGCCGTCTTGATCTCGGCGAAGGAGGCGCCCTCGCCGGCCTCGGCGCCCACGGCGAGCTTCGGCACGCGGACGGCGGCCCAGCCGCCTCCCTGGCGGAGGAGCGCCATCCGCCGCTCGAGCTCCTCGAGCTCCCGGCGCGACAGCGGGCGGCCCTGGGCGAGGACCATGGCGATGGCGGCGCCCAGGAAGAGGACGGCGCCGAGGCTTCCCAGCGCGATCAGCGGCACGAGGCAGGCCTTCTGATGGAGGTGGAGATAGACCTCGAGCCGCCGCAGCGTAGGGAGCGACTGGCCGATGGCGATGATGAGGAGGACGATGGCCAGGCCCGCGGCCTGGCCCATGGTCTCCCGCAGGCGGCTCGCCGGCGGCGGCGCGGCGGCCGGAGCTTCGGGCTCTTCCTCGCGGGCGGGCTGGGCGCCT
>DATBQN010000229.1:0-2332 GCA_036560825.1 Thermoanaerobaculia bacterium | reverse complement strand
CTCTCGAAGCGCACCGGCGCCGCCTCGGTCGAGGAGTTCCGCGCCGAGGGGGTGCTGCCGCAGGCGCTCTACAACTACATGGCGCTCCTCGGCTGGGCGCCCGGCGACGACCGCGAGATCCTCACCCGCCGCGAGATGATCGAGATCTTCGCGGTCGAGCGCCTCAACGCCTCGGCGGCGGTCTTCGACCGCGAGAAGCTCATCTGGGTGAACTCCCAGTACCTGTCGAGCCTGCCGCTGGCGGAGATCCTCCCGCACCTGGCGCCGTTCCTCGCCGAGGCTGGCATCGGCAACGTCGATTCAGTACGACTCGCCCAGGCGCTCGAGCTCCACCGCACGCGGGCCCATACCTTGAGGGAGCTGGCGGAGCTCGTCGTCCCCTACTTCCGCTCGCCGCTCGCCTACGACGCCGGGGAGGCGGCGAAGTTCCTCGCCGATCCGGCCCTGCCGGGCCATCTCGAGGCCCTCCGCGCGCGCTTCGCGGCGCTCCCGGAGTGGACGAAGGACGCCCTCGACGCCGCGCTCCGCGCCCTCGCCGAGGAGCGGGGAGTGAAGGCGGGCGTCCTCATCCATCCCACCCGCATGGCCCTCACCGCCGCCGCCAAGGGGCCGCCGCTCTTCGACCTCGTCGAGGCGATGGGCCGCGAGGCGACGGATCGCCACCTCGCGAGCTTCCTCGAGCTCCTGCGAGCGGGCGCGCCGGCGCCGGCGTAGGGCCGCTCCAGCGGTGCAACCCGCGACCGCGCACGGCGCTACAGCTCACGGAAGGAACGCCATGATCCCGATCGTCAGCAGGGCGATGCCGACTCCCGTCCAGAGGATGAAGGACAGGCGCCGAAAGGGGCCGTGCTCGGCGACCAGGGCATCACGCAGGGCCGCAGCGATACGGTCGAACGCGATCCTATTCTCGGGCGACATCCGCAGCGTCGCGCCACCGGTTCCCGGCTGCATCTGAACCATCAAGTCTGCATTCATGGCGGGGAGTCTCAGGACGATGCCCCGCTCGGGGCTGTAGACCCGCAGCCCTCCGGCCGCCTTCTCGGAGTACAGGCCCAGGCCGGCGAGCACCCGCTGCAGGGTGGCCACCAGGGACCGGTCGTCTGTGCCACAGACGACATAACCGCGCAGCACGATGGCGAGCGCGGCGCAGATCAAGGCGGAGGTCCCGAGCGTCAAGAGAAGATAGGGAGGCACCGGATAGAGGCGGCGCTCGGCGATCCGCGCCGAGATCATCACGGGGCCGGCGAGGAGGACCGGGCCGAGCAGCACGAGCAGGAGGCGCGAGCGGAAGACGAGCGGTCGGCGCTCGAAAAGACCGCGTAGACCGAGGGCCAGGAACCCCGCCCCGCTGAGCGCGAAGAGGAGGGGGAAGAGGATGTCGATTCTCATGGAGCGATCTCCCTGAAGAGCATCGTCCATCATTTTAGACCCAAATTTCTCGGACTGGCTGGCCTACCTTGAGTCGCTGCCGCCGTTTTTCTAGTAGGCGCTGGCGCTCGACGCTCACGACCGCGCTCCAGGTGCTGGGCTCGACGTCGAACGTCAACGCCGCGTGGACCACGGGCTCGGCGAGCCTCAATGCCTTCGCCGGCCAGACCGTTCGCATCCTCATCGACGCCGCCGACGCCGGCGGCGCGAGCCTCGTCGAGGCGGCGGTCGACGACGTGAAGATCGTGCAGCAGTAGGAGGGCGACGCGGCGAGACCCTGCCGCGCGGGGGTTTCGGGATGCCGCGCCGCGGTATCGCTAGGCCGCGCGCGGGGAGGGAGAGCCCGCGCCGCGGTATGAGCCCGCCGCGGCGCGTCTTCGTCTCACCGCGGGAGGTCTCGCCAGATGCCGCCGCGGCGCGCTCCCGAGCGCCCGCGGCATGGCTTCAACCTCCCGGGGTATGGCTATACCCTGAGGGGCGCGCACGACGCCATCACGAATCTCCGCCATCTTGGCACGAAGAACGGCGCCGCCGCGCCGCCGCACGACGAATCCGCGCCGCGGCAGCGCCATACCCCGGCGCGGCATGAGCAGATTCCTCCACGGCACGTCGATGCCGCGGGAAGATTTGACCATCCCACGCCGCGGCATGACGAAACCCCGTCAGGGTATAGCCAAACCCCGGCTGGGCGTGGCTATACCCGGGAGGGTATGGCTATACCCGAGCCGGTATAGCCATACCCGAGCGGGCGCGATGCCATCTTGGCGTGAAGAGCGTGGAAATCCTGCAAAACGCCGAGTAGGCTAGGTGCCTGGGCTGCAGTTTGCCTCCTTCCGCGAATCCTCGGGCGGAAGCTGAGGGAAGGGTGCCGTCGCGCAACTCGTGTCGGTTTTGCACGGGCCGA
>DATBQN010000228.1:0-1927 GCA_036560825.1 Thermoanaerobaculia bacterium | reverse complement strand
TCATGAGGCCCTTCGCATCTTCTGCCGTGCTCGGGTAGACGACCTTGAGACCCGGTGTGTGGATGAAGCCCGCTTCGGGATTCTGCGAATGGAACGGGCCCCCGCGCACATAGCCGCCGCTCGGGCCGCGCACGACCATGGGCGTGGGCAGGAACGCCCGGTAGCGCGCCGTGGCGACGTAGTTCGTGAGCATGTCGTACGCATTGGCGATGAAGTCGATGAACTGCATCTCGACGACGGGCCGCAGGCCCATCATCGCGGCGCCGATCGCCGCCCCCACCATCGCCGACTCGCTGATCGGCGTGTCGATCACCCGCCCGGGGCCGAAGCGGTCGAGGAAGCCGGCGGTCACCCGGAAGGCGCCGCCGTAGGTGCCGACGTCCTGGCCGAGGAGGAGCACCCGCTCGTCGGCCTCCATCTCCTCCCAGAGGGCGTCGTGGATGGCCTCGAGGTAGGTCACGGCGGTCATCGCGCGCTCTCCGTCGATTCCGCCGATTCCGTCGATCCCGCGTAGACGCCCTCGAGCGCCCGCTCGGGCGGCGGCGGCGGCGAGGCGAGGGCGAAGTCGACCTCGGCGTTGAGCGCCTCGTCGATCTCGCGGGCGACGCGCGCGAAGTCCTCGGCGGCGGCGTGCCCCTCCCGCAGCAGGTGGCGCTCGAAGCGCTCGATGGGGTCCTTCTGCCGCCATTCCTCGAAGAGCGCCGGCGGGACGTAGCCGGCGTCGTCGTGCTCGGCGTGCCCCTTCATGCGGAAGGTCTTGGCCTCGATGAGCGACGGGCCGCCGCCAAGGCGCGCCCGGTCCACCGCGCGCCGGGTGGCCTCGTAGACGGCGAGCACGTCGTTGCCGTCGACGATCTCGCCCGGGATGCCGTAGGCGGCGGCGCGGACGGCGATGTCCTTGATGCGCATCTGCTTCGCGGTCGGCGTCGAGTAGGCGTAGCCGTTGTTCTCGGCGATGACGACGAGCGGCACGTTCAACACCGCGGCGAGGTTCATCCCCTCGTGGAAGTCGCCCGTCGAGGTGCCGCCGTCGCCGATGTAGGTGAGGGCGACCAAGTTCTTCTCGAGGCGCATCCCGGCGAGCGCCACCCCGGCCATCACCGGGATCACCGCGCCGAGCATGGAGATCGGCGCCACCAGGCCGCGCGAGAGGTCGCCGAAGTGGGTGTTGCCGTCCTTGCCGCCGGTGGGGCTGCCGCCGCGCGCCATGTACTGCATCATCACCTCGCGCGGTTGCACGCCGCGCACCAGCATCGACCCCAGGTTGCGGATCAGCGGCCCCATGACGTCCTGGGGCTCGAGCGCGTAGGCGCTGCCCACCGAGGTCGCCTCCTGGCCGCGCGAGGAGTAGAGGCCGCCGACGACCTTCCCCTGCCGGTAGAGGTTGCCGAGGCGCTCCTCGAGCATGCGGTTGAGCCTCATGAAGCGGTAGAGCTCGAGCTGCCGCTCGCGCCCGAGGCCCGTCCTCGCGAGCGGGCGCTCGCCGGCCTCGGGCACCGGCGGGTGCAGCGGACCCCAGTTCCTGCCTGGCTTGGCCATGTTTCCCCTAGTAGTGGATCGAGTGCCCCCAGGCCGCCTCGGCCGCCTCCATGACGGACTCGGAGAGGGTCGGATGGGCGTGGATGGTCTTCATCAGCCGCTCGGTCGTCGCCTCGGCCGCCAGCGCCACGCAGGCCTCGGCGATGAGGTCGGTCGCCTGCGGCCCCAGGATGTGGACGCCGAGGAGCTCGTCGTAGCGGGTGTCGCGGACGACCTTGACGAAGCCCTCGGTATGCCCGAGGATCGCCGCTTTCCCCGAGGCGCCGAAGGGGAACTTGCCGGTCGCCACGTCGAAGCCGCGCTCCCTTGCCTTGGCCTCCGAGAGGCCGACGCTCCCCACCTCCGGATCGCAGTAGGTGCAGGAGGGGACGAGGTCGTAGTTGAGCGG
>DATBQN010000227.1:0-13291 GCA_036560825.1 Thermoanaerobaculia bacterium | reverse complement strand
CAGGACACCGAGCCCTCGAACTCCTTCGAGGTGCGGCGCTGGGGGGCGCGCGAGGAGGCGGTGCGCCAGCTCGGGCGCAGCCGCTTCTCGCTCGCCCTGGACTACCGGGTGGTCAAGCTGAACGTCAAGCAGGGCGTGGCGCTCAACGACATCGAGCGGAAGGACCTTCCCTACCAGCTCGCCAGCGTGGTGCCGACGCTCCTCGTCGATCACCGCGACGATCCGGTGTTCGCCACCCGCGGCTGGTCGTCGCTCGTGCAGAGCCAGTACTCGTTCCCCGCCTTCGGCTCGGACGCCAACTTCCTCAAGCTCCTCCTCCAGCAGAGCCAGTACTTCAACCTCGGCAAGCCCGGGGTGCTGGCGCTGGGGGCGCGGATCGGCGGTATCGAGGCCTTCCGCCGCCTGGGGGCCGGCGACCCCAACACCCCCCAGAACCTGCCGAGCAGCAACGTCTTCATCGACGAGCGCTTCTTCGGCGGCGGCGCCACCACCCACCGCGCCTACCCCCTGGACCTCCTGGGCATCCGCGGCGAGAGCCTCATCCTGCCGCCGGGCGGCAGCCACTACCAGCCGATCGGCGGCAACGGGCTGCTGCTGTTTAACCTGGACTATCGATTCCCCATCGCCGGCGCCTTCGGCGGCGTCGTCTTCGTCGACAGCGGCAACGTCTGGGCCGACTGGCGCGACATCCGCCTGCCGCAGCTCAAGACCGGCACCGGCCTGGGCGCGCGCTGGAACTCGCCCATCGGTCCTCTCACCGTCACCATCGGCTGGAA
Source organism: Thermoanaerobaculia bacterium (assembly GCA_036560825.1). Classification (GTDB taxonomy): domain Bacteria; phylum Acidobacteriota; class Thermoanaerobaculia; order Multivoradales; family UBA5704; genus DATBQN01. The sequence continues at coordinate 12,515 of DATBQN010000227.1, read as the reverse complement.
GCTAGACCGCGACAAGAACGAGAGCGCCAGCCCGGTGGTGTTCCTGAACTTCGGCAATCCGTTCTGATTGACAGGCCTTGTTCTCGGGGATACGGTCGCCGAAGCCTCGCTCAGACATGCCGGTTGAAGGACGAAAGGGAGATCTCCATGGCTGTGATGGTCATCGTCGCCTACCGCCCGCGTCCCGGGAAGGAATCGCTCCTTCTGGAGCTGACCAGGGAGCACGTGCCCATCCTCCGCGGGCAGGGCCTGGCGACGGACCGGCCGGACTACGCAATGCGGTCCGCCGACGGCACCATCGTCGAGGTGTTCGAGTGGAGGTCGAAGCAGGCGATCGAGGCGGCGCATACGAACCCCGTCGTGTTGAAGATGTGGGAGCGCTACGCGGAGGCCTGCGAATACACCCCTCTGGTGAACGTGAAGGAAGCGAGCGACCTGTTCGCGGAATTCGAGCCGATCGAGCTATAGCGGAGAGCGGCGCCGCGATGAGGAGGCAGGGCAGGGCCCGGTCGACCCCGGCGATCGCTTCGGCGCTCGCGGCGCTCGCGGCGATGGCCGCGATCGGAGCCCTGGCTTCGCTGACTGCGTGCTGGCTCGTTCATCCGGCCCATATCCTGCGTCCCCTCCCTCCGCCGGCCGAAAAGGTCAGCGCCATCGTCGGCTACCGCATCCGGCACAACGCGCCGGACCACCTGGCCCTCGAGGTCGAGTACGTCTACGCCGGAGAGCAGGGCCCCGACGTCTTTCTCGGCGGGACGACCTGGCTGCACGGCGAGAGCACGGGCCACTGGTCCTATCGACCCGATCCCGCCGTCCCCGGGCACCACTGGGCGCGGGTCCTCATCGGCATCAACCCCAGTGCCCCGAGCTCGTATCGGTCGGACGAGGTCGAGCTCTCGATGTACGTCGGCGGCAAGAGCGAGTTCGTCCACCAGCGCTTCCGGCTGGTCAAGACCTGGAGGAAGATCCCCGGCGGTCCCCGCTGTCACCGCAACTGGGGACAGGGCTGCGACGGATAGCGCGTCGGCTATCCGACGGTGCCGGCGGGCGGGAATCCTCGCCGGCTCTCCGGGGGTTTTGCAACATCGGCGCGCCCTGGCGCGTATTACGAGCGGCGGGCCCCAGCGCCCGCCCCGCTTTCCCCGGAGATCCCATGCCCGCGCTCCCGAAGAGAGGTCTTTTCCGCCGCAAGCTCCTGTGGATCGTCGCCGTCCTGGCGATCCTGCTCGCCCTTGGCGGCTGGGCGTACGCCCGCCGCGGCGGCGACGAGACCGAGGTCGAGGTGGGCAAGGTCGGCCGCGAGGACCTGCAGGCCAAGGTCACCGCCAACGGCAAGGTGCAGGCGCAGAAGAAGGTCGACATCTCGGCCACCATCGCGGGCCAGATCACCCGCCTCGCCGTCGAGGAGGGCGACCGGGTGAAGAAGGGGCAGTTCCTGCTCCAGATCGACCAGGTCAACCCGCGCGCCGCGGCGCGCAGCACCCAGTTCTCCATGCAGGCGCTGCTCAACGACCTCGATTCGGCCAAGGCCTCGCGCGAGCAGGCGAAGGCCGACTACGAGCGCGCCCGCCGCAACGCCGCCGGCGGCATCGTCGCCGAGGCCGACCTGCAGAAGGCGCGCACCGCGTTCATGACCGGCGAGGCCGCCGTCGCCGCCGCCCAGCAGCGCGTCGACCAGGCGCGCGCCACCTTCGAGGGGGCGCAGGACCTCCTCTCGAAGACCACCATCCGCTCGCCGATCGACGGCGTCGTCACGGCGCGCCACGTGGAGGAGGGCGAGGTGGCGGTGATCGGCGTCCAGAACAGCCCCGGCACCGTCCTCCTGACGATCTCCGACATGTCGATCGTGGAGACCGAGATGGAGGTCGACGAGACCTCGATCCCCTCGGTGCGGGTCGGCCAGCAGGCGCAGGTGCGGGTCGACGCCTATCCCAACCAGACCTTCGACGGGGTGGTGACCGAGGTCGGCGGCAGCCCGCTCACCACCACCACGAGCGGCACCGCCGACGCCATCAAGTTCAAGGTCAAGATCCAGCTCAAGTCGCCGCCGCCCAGCATCAAGCCCGGCCTCTCGGCCGAGGCCGACATCCTGACCGGCTTCCGGGCGCACGCCCTGGTGGTGCCGATCCAGGCCCTCGTCGTGCGCGACGTCTCCAAGCCTGCCGGCGCCGCGGGCGGTCCGACGCCAGCGGCCGGCGTCGCGCCGCGCGAGGAGGAGGGCGTCTATCTGATGAAGGACGGCAAGGCGCGCTTCCAGCCCATCAAGACCGGCCTCACGGGCGAGCTCTCGATCGAGGTGCTCTCGGGGCTCCAGGGCGGCGAGACGCTGGTCACCGGTCCGTTCAAGGCCCTGCGGACGCTCAAGCCCGACGACCCCGTGCGCCTCGCCAAACCCAAGGAAGGCGGCCCAGCGCGGAGCGCGGCCTGATCGCCGAAGCGAGCCGCCTGATCGCCTCACCCACCGCCATCTAATGGACCCGCGCGAGCTCCTCGCCGAGGCCCTGCGGGCGATCCGCTCCCACGCCCTGCGGAGCTTCCTCACCCTCCTCGGGATCATCATCGGGGTGGCGACGCTGGTCGGCGTCGTCTCGGTGATCTCGGGGCTGAACACCTATGTCGCGGACAAGGTCTTCGCCCTGGCGCCCGACGTCGCGGTGCTCGCCAAGTTCGGCATCATCCGCAGCCGCGAGGAGTTCCTCGCCGCGCTCAAGCGTCCCGACCTCACCTGGGGGGACTACCGCCGGCTGGCGGGAACGCTCCGCCACGCCGACCAGGTGGGCGCCGAGGCCACCAGCAGCACCGTGGTCAAGTTCCTCGACCGGCGCCTGGCCGACGTCAACCTCCACGGCACCTCCGCCAACTACGGGCGGATGATGAGCCTCGACCTCGAGGCCGGCCGCTACTTCACCGACAGCGAGGAGCGCACCGCGGCGGCGGTCGCGGTGATCGGCGCGGACGTCCAGGAGGAGCTCTTTCGCGGGCTCGATCCGCTCGACCGCACGGTGCTCGTCGGCGGCATCCCGATGCGCGTCATCGGCCTCATGGCTCGGCAGGGCAAGACCCTCGGCCGCAGCCGCGACAACGAGGTCTACCTGCCGATCGACACCTACCGCAAGAGCTTCGGCAGCCACGACTCGATCGAGCTCTACATCAAGGCCCGCGGCGGCGTGCCGGGCGTGGACGACGCGGTCGACGAGGCGCGCGCGGTGATGCGCGCGCTGCGCCACACCGCCTTCCGCTCCCCCGACCCCTTCGACGTGGTGACCGCGGAGAGCCTGCAGGAGCTCTGGCGCCAGATCTCGGCCGCCGGCTTCATCCTCTCCGTCCTCATCGCCTCGGTGTCCCTCGGCGTGGGCGGCATCGTCATCATGAACATCATGCTGGTCGCCGTCGCCGAGCGCACCCAGGAGATCGGCCTGCGCCTCGCGGTGGGGGCGCGCAAGCGCGACATCCGCCGCCAGTTCCTGCTCGAGGCGGCGCTCCTCTCGCTCGCCGGCGGCCTCGTCGGGGTGCTCCTCGGGGCCGGCATCGCGGTGGGCGTCGACCGCGTGCTCCACTTCCCGTCCCAACCGACGCCGGCGATCGTCCTGCTGGGCCTCGGGCTCGCCGCCGCGGTGGGCCTGGCGGCCGGCTACCTGCCGGCGCGGAGCGCCTCGAACCTGCAGGCGATCGACGCCCTGAGGTCCGAGTGAGGCCGCTCTCGGCACCCGGCGCGGCGCGGCGCCTCACCCTCGGCTGGATCGAGGACGTGCGCTTCGCGCTGGTGGCGATGCGGGCGCAGAAGCTGCGCAGCTTCCTCACCCTCCTCGGCGTGATGGCGGGGGTGGCGACCGTCATCATGATGGTCTCCTTCGTCGTCGGCTTCAACAACTCGGTGACCAGCGCCTTCACCAGCTTCGGCACCACGCTCGTGCAGTTCCAGAAGTACGAGCCGCGCTTCGGCGGCGGCGGCACGCCGCCCGAGGACCAGCGCAAGCGGCGCGACCTCGGGCTCGGCGACGCCCAGGCGCTCAAGCGCCTCGCCACCCTGGCGGCGGCGGTGTCGCCGGAGCGCTACTACGGGAGGAACGTCGAGGTGCGCTCCGGCCGCGAGGAGGCGAACGCTCCGGTGGTCGTCGGCGCCACTCCCGACTACGCCCTCGCCAACAACCAGTTCGTGCAGGACGGCCGCTTCCTCTCCGCCGCCGACGTCGAGCACGCCGCCCACGTAGCGGTCATCTCGACCGACATCGCCGACGCGCTCTACCCCAACCGCGATCCCATCGGCCAGGCGCTCACCGTCAACGGCCGCGGCTTCCGGGTCATCGGCCTCTTCGAGAAGAAGGCGAACTTCCTCGGCAGCAGCCTCAACAACTTCGTCGTCATCCCCATCTCGGCCTTCGACGACGAGTTCCCGCAGGTGAAGAACGGCGGCCGCGACACCATCCACATCGCGACCGTCCCCTATCGCCCGGAGGACGTCGACGCCCTCATCGAGCAGGGGACGGCGATCCTCCGCGTGCGGCGCAAGCTCCGCCCCGACCAGCCGAACGACTTCGCCATCTTCACCTCGACCGGCCAGCTCGAGAGCTTCCGCCAGATCACCGGCGGCATCGCCGGGGTGATGATCATCATCGCCGGCATCGCCCTCCTCGTCGGCGGCGTCGGGGTGATGAACATCATGCTGGTCAACGTCACCCAGCGCACGCGGGAGATCGGCCTGCGCAAGGCGCTGGGCGGCACCCGCCGCGACATCGCGGTGCAGTTCCTCGCCGAGGCGGTGACCCTGACCGGCGTCGGCGGCGCCATGGGCGTCGGCTTCGGCCTCGGCGCGGCGCTCCTCGCCCGGCTCCTCTTCCACTTCTCGGCCGCGGCGCCCCTGTGGTCGGTCCTCCTCGGCCTCGGCGTCGCCACCTCGATCGGCCTCGTCTTCGGACTCTGGCCGGCGCTCAAGGCGGCGCGCCAGGACCCCATCGAGGCTCTCCGCTACGAGTAGTCTTCGGGCGGGCCGCGCAAAGAAAAACCCCCGGCGTCGCCGGGGGCTGGTAAGAGGGCGGAAAAGGGCGGGCGTTACCGTTGCGGTGGCGGCTTCTGCTCGTCCTGCGGTCGGTTCTTGTCCTTCTCCTTGTTCTTGTCCTGCTTGTTCTTGTCCTGATTCTGCCGCGGCGGCGGCTGTTGCCTGGGCTGTTGCGGCTGCTGCGCCTGACCGCGGACGTTCTGCTGCTCGCGCTGGTGCTTGGCCTCGAGCTGCTGCTGCTCGCGCTGATGCTGATCCTGCAGAGCCTGGGTCTCGGCCTGGTGGCGGCGCTGGATCTCCGCGGCCTGCGCCGGCTGGTTGCGGGCCTGCTCCTGCTCCTGCCGGTGGATCTGGTCGATCTGGCGCTGCTCGTCGGCCTGGTGCTTGGCGAGATCGCGCTGCTCCTGATCGTCCTGGCGCTTGACCTCGTCGGGCGTCGCCGGGCGCCGGTAGCGCCCGTTGCCCTGGCGGGGGTTCGGCTGCTGGACATTGGCCTGCGGCGCGTTGCCGGGCCGAGCGGGCGGCGGCGGCTGCGCTCCGGGCTGCACGACGCGCCCGGGCTGGCGCGGACCGCGGGCGGGGCGCTGCTGCGCGATCGCCTGCGGCGGGGGAAGGACCGGCTTCGCGGTGCTCACCCGCGGCCGGAAGACGGTGATCCGGTCGCCCTGGATGCGCGCCGTGCGCCCCTGGGCGGTGGTGGTGGCATCCGCCACCCGGAACTGGTGGACGCGCTGCCCGGTCACCTGCTCGATGCGCTGCACCGGCACGCTCTGGTTGACGACCCGGTTGTTCACCACCCGGTAGTTGGTGATGTTCGTCGTGTTGCGGATGATCGTCACGTTGCGGGCCGGCGGCAGGCAGTAGCTCGAGACGCTGGTCGCCAGGAACTGGCGCTCCGGGACGAAGTTGTACCAAGTGGGGCCCAGCGACACGCTCAGGTTGATGCCGCCGAAGTCGAGGCCGAAGCCGGCGCGGAAGCCCACGCTCGGCGGCAGCGGCGCCCAGCCGATGTAGCCGTCGCCCTGCTGGAAGGCTACCCAGGCCGGACCCCACTCGGTCCCCGGCACCCAGACCCAGCCGTACTCGGGGTCGAGCGTCCAACGCCCGTAGTGGTAGGTGGCCCAGCCGAACGGCTCCGTGGACACCCAGGTCCAGCCGTACTCGGTGTCCACCCAGCGGCCGTAACGGTAGGGGCGCCAGCCGGCGGGCACGTGGCCGGGATACCAGACCCAGCCGTAGCCGGGGCGCTGGATCCAGTCGCCGTAGGGAGACAGCTGCCGGTAGAAGAAGTCGACGCTGACCGGTTGGCCGGCGTAGGCATCCTGGGTGTCCTGGTCGTACCCCTGGTCATAGCCTTGATCGGCGTAAGCACCCTGATCCTGGTACCCGGGGTCGCCGGATCCCTGGTCGCTCGGGTACCCCTGGTCGTAGCCGCCCTGATCCGGCGGCGGGCTGGGCGGTGGGTAGGGCTGGGCGTAGGCGACGCACCCCGCCGCGCCCATCGACAGCGACGCCAGCAATAAGATTCCTCTTGCGCTCATGGCTTTTCTCCTCATCTCCAAGTGGACGGCGGGTTTCCGAATGGACGTCTCATCGCCGTGGGTTCAGCTCGGTTCGCTCGCCGACGCGAGCACCCGCTCGAGGGTCGGCGCCAGGATGTAGCGCAAAGGTCGTGCCTGCTTGGTTCGGCCCGCGTCATCGAGGGGCGAGGCGGGCGGGTGATCTCTGAGCGAGCGTCAGGAACGTCGGGAGCGTCCTCGTGCGAGGACGGTGATGGGGGTTATGGCCTGCCTGGGAAGGCCGCGGCGGGGACGGAGGGCTGGGCGAGCCGCATCAGCTCCTCGCGCATCGTCTCGCGGGCGATCTCGCGCACCCGCTCCTCGCTGATCGGCTGCGGCGCGGCAGCGGCGGAGGGTTCCGAGGGCCCGCGGCCGAGGGCCGCGTTGAAGAGCGCCGTGGGATCGAACCCCACCTCCTCGGCCAGCATGAGGATGTGGCGCACCTTGAGCTCGGTGCGGCCGCTGAACAGGTGGCCGAGGTAGCCGTGCGAGAGGCCGAGGGCCCGCTCGAGGTCGCGGCGCGAGCGGCGCGAGCGGTGGACCTCCGCCTCGATGAGGTCGACCAGCTTCTTGATCTCGTCGTCTGCCATGCGGGAAGACATTTTACGCCATGCGACGATTCCGGCAATAGCGCCGGTTTTTTGGCCCAACGCCTGCTCCTCTGAGCCCTGGTCGGGATGCCTTTGTCTCCGCGCGGGGAAACGCCCGGCTGTTGACCCCCTGATATCGCAGCGGTAAGCTAATCGGAGCCATCCGCGCCGCGCGCCAACGCCTCGCTCGGAACGAGCCGTCCATCATGTCCGAGACCCCGCCCTTCGCCTCCATCGAGGCGGCCATCGAGCAGTTCCGCCAGGGCCGCCTGGTCATCATCGTCGACGACGAGGACAGGGAGAACGAGGGTGACCTCGCCATCGCCGCCGAGAAGGTGACTGCAGAGGCGATCAACTTCATGGCCACCCACGGCCGCGGCCTGATCTGTCTCGCCATGACGGAGGAGCGCTGCCGGGAGCTCGAGCTGCCGCTGATGGTCGAGGCCAACACCTCGCCCTTCGGCACCGCCTTCACGGTGTCCATCGAGGCGCGCGGGAAGATCACCACCGGGATCTCCGCCGCCGACCGCGCCGCGACGATCTCGACCGCGATCGATCCCGCCACCCGGCCCGAGGACCTCCTCCGTCCGGGCCACGTCTTCCCCCTCCGCGCCAAGACCGGCGGGGTGCTCAAGCGGGCCGGGCAGACCGAGGCGTCGGTCGACCTCGCCATCCTCGCCGGCCTGCGCCCGGCCGGGGTGATCTGCGAGATCATGAACCAGGACGGCACCATGGCGCGGGTCCCCGACCTGGCGCGCGTGGCGGAGCGCCACGGGCTGCTCATGATCACCGTCGCTGACCTCATCTCCCACCGCCTGCGCCATGAGACGCTGGTGCGCAAGGTCGCCGCGCCGCGCCTGCCCACCGCCTACGGCGAGTTCCGCATCCACGCTTACCGCTCGGACGTGACCGGCGACGAGAACGTCGCCCTGGTGATGGGGGAGATCGACGCCGAGGAGCCGACTCTCGTCCGCGTCCACAGCCAGTGCCTCACCGGCGACATCTTCGGCTCGGCGCGCTGCGACTGCGGGGTGCAGCTCCAGCAGGCGCTCGGCAAGATCCGCGAGGAGGGCCGGGGCGTGCTGCTCTACCTCCTCCAGGAGGGCCGCGGCATCGGCCTGCTCAACAAGCTCAAGGCCTACGAGCTGCAGGAGCTCGGGCACGACACGGTCGAGGCCAACGAGAAGCTCGGCTTCCGTCCCGACCAGCGCGACTACGGGGTGGGCGCCCAGATCCTCCGCGACCTCGGGGTGCGCAAGATGCGCCTGATGACGAACAACCCGAGCAAGTACATCGCGCTCAACGGCTACGGCCTGGAGATCGTCGAGCGGGTGCCGCTCGAGATCCCGCCGACCGAGGCCAGCCGCGACTACCTGCGCGCCAAGCGCGACAAGCTCGGCCATCTGCTGAAGCTCGTCTGAGGCGCGGGCGCGGGCCGTTGAAGGTCCTCCTCGCCGTCTCCCGCTACCCCTGGCCGGCGCGGCGCGGAGACCAGGTCCGCGCCCTCCAGACGCTCGACTCGCTCTCCGCCGAGCACGAGGTGACGCTCCTCGCCCCGGAGCCCGGGCCCAACGATCCCTCTCCTCCCAGCGCCGCGTACCGGATCGAGACCTATCGCCGGCGGCGCGCGGGCGTCGCCGCCGGCCTAGGCCGCGCGCTCGCCCGGCGCCTGCCGGCGCAGAGCGGCCTCTTCTACCAGGCCGATCTCGGGCACCGCCTCCGCGAGCTCGCCCCGGCGGCGGATCTCGGCATCCTCCAGCTCGTCCGCCTGGCGGTCCACCTCGACGACTTCGGCCCTCTCCCTCTCCTCGTCGACCTGATCGACAGCCTCTCCCTCTCCGTCTCGCGGCGCGCCGAGGTCGACCGCCCCCTCCTGCGGCCGGCGCTCCGCCTCGAGGCGCGCCGGCTGGCGCTCTGGGAGGATCGCCTCGTCGAGCGCGCCGCCGCGGTCACCGTGGTCTGCGAGCGCGACCGCCAGGCGATCGCCGGGCGCCTGCCGCCGGCCCTCGCCGCCCGCGTCGCCGTGGTGCGGCTGGCGGTCGAGGAGCGGAACGCCGCCGGCCTCGCGCCGGAGCCGCTCGTGCGGCCGTCCAGTGAAGGCGGGCCGCTCCTCGCGATGACCGGCAACCTGGGCTACTTCGTCAACGCCGACGCCGTCGCCTGGTGGCTCGCCGAGGTCTGGCCGGCCCTCTCGCGAGCGCGTCCGGACGTCCGCGTCGTGGTGGCGGGCGACCGGCCGCCGGCGCGGCTCCGCCGCGCGATCCGGCGCGCCGGCGCGAGGCTGATCGAGTCGCCTCCCGACCTCCGCGCCGTGCTCGCCCAGGCGACCCTGGCTTTGGCGCCGATGCGCTGTGGTGCCGGGGTGCCGGTCAAGGTGCTCGAGGCCTGGTCGGTGGGCGTGCCGGTGGTGGCGACGCCGTGGGCGGCGGCCGGCACCACCGGCCGGGTGGGAGAGGACCTGCGGGTGGTCCAACGCCCGGCCGAGTGGGTGAGCGCGATCCTCGAGCTCCTCGACGACCCCGCGGAGCGCCGGCGGCTCGCCGCCAATGCCCGCCGCCGCCTGGCCGCCGACTACTCGCCGGGCGAGGTCCGGCGGGAGCTCGCGGAAATCGTCCGGCGGAGCGCTCCCGCCGCAGGCGGCCGCGGCCACGGTCACTAGACGGTCGGCCTGGCCGCTTCCCCGGGCCGCCCGCGCGAGCGGGCGCCCTTTTCGTCCCGACCGTCGCTCCCTCGATTCGCATTAGGATTGCCGGGCGATGGACTTCCGGCCGCCCGAGCGCTTCAACCTCTCCGACTACCTCTTGGACGAGCGCGTGCGAGAAGGGCGCGGCGAGCGGCCGGCCCTCCACCTGGCGGACCGCACTCTCACCTATGCCGAGGTGCAGGCCCTCGCCGACCGCTTCGCGCGCGTCCTCGAGCGGCTGGGCGCGCTGCCCGAGGAGCGGGTGCTGGTGGCCCTCCCCGATGGCGCCGAGTTCGTCGGCGCCCTCTTCGGCATCCTGAAGCTCGGGGCGGTCGTCGTGATGATCAACCGCGAGCTCGCCGGGTCCGAGCTGGTGCGGATGTTCGAGTACACGCGCGCCCGCCACGCGGTGGTCGACGCCGCGGTCCTCCCGGCCTTCGAGGAGGCCGCCGCGGCGGCCTCCTGCGCCCCGCGCTTCCTCGCCGTCGGCGGGGATGGCGTGGCGAGCGGCCGCCACCCGGTCTTCGACGAGGAGGGGGCGCGCGTCCCGGACGGCTTCGCCAGCGCGGCCACCCATCGCGACGATCCGGCGATCTGGCTCTTCTCCGGCGGCACCACCGGGCGCCCGAAAGCGGTGGTCCAGACCCACGCCTCGTACGCCAACACCACCGAGTGCTTCGGCAAGGCTTTCCTCGGCTACCGCGAGAGCGACGTCACCCTTTCGGTCCCCAAGCTCTACTTCGGCTACGCGACCGGCGCCAACCTGTTCTTCCCCTTCGCGGTCGGCGCCGCGGCGGTGCTCTTCCCCGACCGCCCGACCCCCGAGCTGCTGTTCGAGAAGATCCGCCGCCACCGGCCGACCGTCCTCGTCAACGTGCCGACCATGGTCCACCACATGGTCACCCATCCCGAGGCCGGGCGGCAGGATCTCTCGTCGCTCCGCTTCGCGCTCTCGGCCGGCGAGGCCCTCCCGGCGCCGCTCCACGGCCGCTGGAAGGAGACCTTTGGCGTCGAGCTCCTCGACGGCCTGGGGACCGCCGAGATGTGGCACATCTTCCTCTCGAACCATCCGGACGACGTGCGGCCGGGCACCCTCGGCAAGGCGGTGCCGGGCTTCGAGGTCAAGGTCTGCGACGAGGAGGGGCGCGCGCTGCCGCCGGGCGAGGTGGGGCGGCTGTGGGTGAAGGGGCGCTCGCGGGCCATCGGCTACTGGCAGGAGATGGAGAAGACGGCGGAGACCTTCCGCGGCGAGTGGGTGGTGACGGGCGACCTCCTGACCCAGGATGCCGACGGCTACTTCATCTACTGCGGCCGCGCCGACGACGTGCTCAAGGTGGGTGGGCGCTGGCTGGTGCCCCAGGAGGTCGAGAGCTGCCTCATCCGCCACCCGCTGGTCGCCGAGTGCGCGGTCGTCGGGGTGGTCAACGAGGACGGCCTGGTGAAGCCGCGCGCCTACGTCGTCGCGCGCGAGCGCCGCCCCGGGCTCGAGGACGAGCTCAAGGCCTTCGTGGTGCGCGAGCTCGCTCCCTACAAGCACCCGCGGGAGATCGTCTTCGTCGACGACTTCCCGCGCACCCACCTGGGAAAGGTCGACCGCGGCAAGCTCAAGGCCGGCCTGGCGGGATCTTAGAGCGCGCCCTCTCCGTCCTGCACGCGGCGCTCGTAGGCGGCCACGAACTCGGGGTCGCGCTTCTTCAGATTCTCGTGGTCGACCTTGTCGCTCCGCGTCATCGCCTTGTAAGCGAAGGAGAGCGGGTCCAGGCCGAGGTCGGCCTTGGCGCTCTCGAACCAGACCAGGCTCCGCTCGGCCGCCGCCTGGTAGCGCTCGATCGCCGGCCGGCGGGCCGCTTCGAAGGCGGCGAGCGCGGCGTCGATCTCGCCCGCCCCCTGGTCGGCGAAAGCGGCGGCGAGGGCGATGGCGTCCTCGAGCGCCAGCTTGGTGCCCGAGCCGATCGAGAAGTGGGCGGTGTGGAGGGCGTCGCCGAGGAGCGCCACCGGGGTGGCGCCGAAACGGCCGCGCCAGCGGCGGTTCCGGATCGTCGCGAAGCGGAGCCAGCGCGAGGCGTTCGAGAGCAGGGGCCGGCCCTCGAGGTCCTCCGCGAAGACGCCCTCGAGATAGCGGCGCGACGCCTCCTCCGGCAGGCGGTCGAGGCCGGCGCGGGCGTGGCTCTCCGCGTCGCACTCGACGATGAACGTCGAGAGCTCGCCGCTGAACTTGTAGGAATGGCCGATGAAGAGGCCGTCGCCGTTCTCGCGGAAGGTGAGGGTCAAGCCGTGGAAGAGCCGCGGCGTGCCGTACCAGACGTAGCGGTTGTCGTGCTCGACGACGGAGGGGCCGAAGTCGTCCGCCAGGCGCTCGCGGACGGTGCTCCGCACGCCGTCGGCCCCGACCAGCAGGTCGCACGGCGGCAGGTCCTCGAGCCGGTCGACGGCGGCTTCGAAGCGCAGATCAATCCCGAGCTCGAGGCAGCGGCGCTGGAGGATGTGGAGGAGGTCGATGCGCGCCAGGCCCGAGAAGCGGTTGCCGCGGATGGTCACCTTCTCACCGCGGTGGACGATGTCGACGTTGTCCCAGCGCACCAGCCGGGCGTCGATCTCGCGGAAGGTCGGCAGGTCCGGCTCCCGGAGGTAGGAGAGGGTACGATCGGAGAACACCACCCCCCAGCCGAAGGTGTTGTCGCGCGGGT